>CALGSR010000510.1 GCA_937902115.1 uncultured Bacillus sp.
AACTTCTCTTAAAATTTGCATCGCAGACAGATACAACGATTATTGCAGAGGGGATTGAAACCGAATTAGAATTGGATTTTTTAAAAAATTTAGGCATTCATTTGGGACAAGGCTATGCGCTTGGGCGGCCAAAGAACAATCTATGTAACGGCAGTCTCCCTTTTAGCCCCATTTTACAGAAAAAGTCTGTTTAACTGTTTGTAACTATACTAAATACCTGCGATTGAACTTAAAACAAGAAATTGTCCCTTAAAATAGGCAATTTCTTGTTTTTTTATTTCTTCTTTTTGAAAAAACTAGGCATATGCACATATATTTCTAGGAAGAATGTGTGATCTGCATCCTATTAATTTGGTTCGATCATGTAGTATAATTGTTTTAGTAAGACTTCATATTATATATTCGAGTTACAAACATAGATCTAGAAAAAGGCATTCATTTGATGAAGACTTTCAAGAGACCGCTTTCATCTCATGAATCCATTAGGAGGGAATTATTCGAATGGGAGAGGCAGCTAAAATTAAAACGGTCTGCGGGTATTGCGGCACCGGCTGCGGACTGACTGTTGAGGTAGAGGATAATAAAATTATCCGTATCCGTGGCGACAAAGACGCACCTGTTAATAAAGGACAGACATGTGTAAAAGGCTCATTTGCCTATGAATATGTTCATGCGAAAAGCAGACTAACTGCACCGCTAATTCGCAAGGCTGGCCAGTTAGTGGAAACAACATGGGAAGAAGCTTATAACTTTATTATTGAGAAACTTACCAAAATCAAGGCTGAGTTTGGTCCTGAAGCGATCACAGCTTTTGCCACAGCAAGAAGTACGAATGAAGTTAACTATGTCACACAAAAATTCATGCGTGCGGCGATTGGCAGCAACAATATTGACGGCTGCAACCGAACCTGACACGCTCCAAGTGTTGCCGGTCTGGCAACTGTATTTGGCAGTGGTTCTCCAACGAATACACTGGAAGACTTCGACCGTGCGGATGTTCTTTTGTTAATGGGTTCTAATACCTCAGAAGCACACCCGATTATTGCAAATAGAATTAAAAAGGCTGTTAAATCAGGTTTAAAAATGATTGTCATCGATCCAAGAAAAATCGATATGGTAAAAAGTGCACACCGGCACCTGCAAATTCAAGTAGGTTCAGATATCGCCCTGATGAATGCCTTGATCCACGTGATCATCAATGAAGGATTGTACAATCCTGCTTTTATTAAAAAACATACAGATGATTTTGATCGTTTAAAGAAACAAGTGGAAAAATATACACCTGAATATGCAGCTGAAATTACGGGGTTATCCCCAGAGGATATTATCAATACAGCTAGAGAATATGCTACAGCCGACAAGGCGATGATTGCCTATACATTAGGAATTACCGAACATCATTGCGGTGTAAACAACGTATTTGACGTGGCCAATCTGGCCTTGTTAACTGGACATATCGGTCGTGAAGGCTGCGGTATCATGCCATTAAGGGGACAAAACAACGTGCAGGGTGCCGGAGATATGGGATGTCTGCCGAACCAGCTCCCAGGTTCTGTCAGCTTGACCGATGATGAGTATCGCGCCCGTTTCGAAAAAAACTGGGGTGTGGAAATCAATCCGATATCCGGCGATACGCAAACACGAGCCTTTGAAAAAATGGAACGCGGAGCGGTAAAAGCTCTTTATTGTATCGGTGAAAATCCGCTGATGGCAGATGTGCATATGAACCACACAAGACAGCTGCTTGAAAAGCTGGATCTCCTGATTGTTCAGGATATTTTCTTAACAGAAACAGCTAAATTAGCGGATGTCGTCCTTCCGGCCAGATCCTGGGGTGAAGTGGACGGCACCTACACAAATACAGATCGCCGCGTACAACGCGTACGCAAAGCTGTTGATGCACATCCAAATACGAAAGATGACTGGGAAATTCTTTGTGAGCTTTCAACGAGAATGGGCTATCCAATGAGCTACAATAACAGTGAAGAAATTTGGGATGAAATGCGTTCTCTTGCATGGGAAATGTACGGCGGTATATCCTACGCTCGATTGGATAAAGAATACAGCCTGCACTATCCATGTCCGGATGAATCCCACCCAGGCACCTTCATTCTTCATGAAAGATTTCATAATGAAGAAGAGAAGGCGGAAAGCCCGTCAACCTTTGTTCCTGTTACTTATACGGAGCCGCTTGAAATGCCTGATGAAGAATATCCGTTTACGTTGACAACAGGCAGACGCTACGAATCGTATAATACGCATACACAAACGAAACACTATGCCAGCGGCGTAAAAATAAAACAAACAGAGGAAACTGTTGACATGCATCCGGATGATGCAGCGAAACTAGGTGTTGAATCAGGTGAAATCGTTGAGGTGGCATCCCGAAGGGGCTCTGTTCACGTTAAAGTGAAAGCAACCGAGCAAGTTGCACCAGGACTTGTATTTATGAGCTTCCACTTTAGTGATGTTCCGACAAATGTTCTAACGCTCAATGAATTTGACCCGATTTCCGGTACAGCAGAATTTAAAGCATGTGCAGTAAAAATCACAAAATTAGCAGCCATAGCCCAATAATTTAAAAGGTCTGTCTCAGCAGGATATATTCCTTGTCGGGGCAGACCTTTTTTGTACTCTCGTTTTTCATGCCCTTGTAGGATACAATGAATCGTCCCCTTTTTTTACATAAAAAAAAATCTATCACCCATACTAAACAAGAGGTGAATGGATTGAATTTCTCATGGATTCTTGGGCTTCTTTTACTCACACAACAGCAGCCAGTACCCGAGCAAGTACCTAATCATTTAACAATCAAATATGAAGAACAACCTATTATGATGCTTGATCGTTCAGACCTTGCCATCCCCTTACCTGGCTTTCCGTTAATCGACGATCAGAAACTTCAAATGGCTGTGAATCAAATAAATAAACAAATCCGCAAGGAACCCGCGGATGCCTTCATCAATGAGCGTGGTCAGCTTATATCAGAACAGGCGGGATTTGAGCTGGATAAGACAGCTTTTACCGAACGACTCTATACATTTTTTTACCAGAAAGGACCTGCAGCTTATGATGTTCCGTTAAGAACGCTATATCCCCGTGTAGATAGTGAAGTCCTGTCAGATATTAGGACAAAACTGTTAGGTCATTATGTTACCTATTTTAACAGCAGCAATAAAGAACGTTCCTTAAATATTTTTCTTTCTGCACAAGAAATAAATAACCAGGTTGTTTTTCCAGGGGAAACCTTTTCTTTTAATCAAACCGTTGGCGAGCGAACAAAAGAAAAAGGCTATATGCCAGCGAAAATCATTGTCAAAGGTGAATATTCAGAGGGAATTGGCGGTGGGATCTGTCAGGTCTCTTCTACCTTGTTTAATGCCGTTGATCGCGCAGGTCTTCAAATCGTAAAACGATATTCACACTCTAGACGTGTTCCCTATGTCCCATCGGGGAGAGATGCCACTGTCAGCTGGTACGGCCCGGATTTCAGCTTTAAAAATGAATACAATCAGCCGATTTTAATTCGTACAAAAGTTCAAAATGGAATGATGTTCGTATTTATTTATTCATCTGATAGTATTAACTACACTCCAAAACAAATTCCAAGCAGCACATTCCGGCAGGCACTTCAACCGGAGTGGATGGAGACAGCAGTGCCGCAAAATAAGCACTTGTGAACCTATACCTTTTGCAGTAAAAAACACTTGGGTCCCCCCAGTGTTTTTTAGCGTCGGCTTCTTTTTAAAACGGCGAAATCCCCCCACTTTCCGTTGTATTTGTTGAATACTCTATTGTTTTGATAGCTTTTGTCACATAGCAGGAAAACGAACTCCTCCTTGCAGAATATAACAAAAACATCAAATGCAATTAAATTCCAAATACTATCGAATTGAAAGGAATGGGAAAGATGAACCAAAGCCAAATTTTACGCGCCTATTCAATTAAAGAAGTTTCAAAGAAAATAAATATTCCAACCGGAACGATCAGACAATGGGAAAAGGATCTGGACGGTTTATTGGTTATTCCGCGTTCAAAGCAAGGTGCACGATATTTCACCGATAGTGAAATCGCTCTTTTAATAAAAGTGAAAGAACTCCGTGAACAAAATATCAGCAAAAACATGATTCGCTCCTTGTTAGAGAAACACATTCAGGTTCAAGCAGAAGATACCACTGCAGCAACTAATTCTGTTAATGATTTTGAGTCATTCGCTACTTACGAATCCTATCAGCCATTAGATATGGAAATTCCACAGCAAGAAATAACCCCCTATACAAATGAACTGCAAACCAGTCATTCAGACGATTTTCAATTAACGATCGATCAATTCAAGCAGGATTTGTTACATGAAATCAAAAACGAGATCTTGCAATCACGTCAGGAACTTGTAGATGAAGTGAAAAGTGAAATCATGAATTCATCCCTCCATACAGTAAAAGAGCTTTCCAAATCGATTCACCGGGCAAATGATAAGAGAAAAGCGGATGTTTTAGAGATTTCAAATATGATTTCAAGAACTTCGAAACAAAGCTCTGAAAAATTTACTGCTGTTTCAGACGGATTGCTGAAAGATGCAAAAACAAATTATGCGCGAATGATTAAACAAATACATGAAACTGCCACAGCAGCGGAAAAAGCAAATAAAATAGTTCTGCAAAAAGTGACACAGACGGTTAAGGACTCGCAAGATGAGCTGAGATATGTTGCACAAAATTTTGATGCACAGCAGGATTATTTAATCGAATCGATTAACGATCTGAAACAGTCTAAAGAGGAAATCGCAAAAAGAGAAGAAATCTTTCAATCCATGCTCGCTAGTTATCGAGAGGTCGCTGCTGCGAAGGGCAAGAAGAAAAGTTGGTGGCAGGTATGGTCAAAATGACAACAAATTCATAGCAGATACGAGAGATGTGGAGGATAAGCGGGTTGCTGCTTATGAACCACATCTCTATATGTATCCCCTCTAATCTTTTCAATATACTACATATCCCCTTTTTCTTTTAAAATAAAAGATTTACAAAAATTCACTCGGATTGTGTCGAATAAATGTTGAATGATAAAAATATTTTCTGTATAATCAGCCTGATTGACTATGTTTATTGAATAGGAGGCTGAAAAAGAATTGGGAAAAGCGTTAATCATTGGTGCTGGCGGAGTTGCCAGCGTAGTTGTGCACAAATGTTGCCAAAATCCTGATGTTTTTGAAGAAATTTGCATTGCTAGCCGCACAAAGTCAAAATGTGATGCATTAAAAGATAAATTAGACGGTGGTCAAACGAAAATACAAACCGCTCAAGTTGATGCCGATAAAACTGAAGAGGTCATTGAACTTATTAACAGCTTTAAACCTGATGTTGTCATAAATGTTGCACTGCCTTATCAAGATTTAACGATTATGGATGCCTGCCTTGCTACAGGTGTACATTACGTGGATACAGCCAACTATGAGCCGCCAGATACGGCAAAATTTGAATACAAATGGCAATGGGCCTACAAAGAAAAATTCGAAGAAGCGGGCCTTACGGCTTTGCTTGGCAGCGGCTTTGACCCTGGGGTTACAGGAGTATTCACTGCCTATGCACAAAAGCATTATTTCGATGAAATTCACACGATTGATATTGTCGATGTCAATGCTGGGGATCATGGATATCCATTTGCCACGAACTTTAATCCGGAAATTAACATCCGTGAAGTAACAGCAAACGGCCGTTATTTTAAAGACGGCGATTGGGTTGAAACTCCGCCACTTTCCTTGAAAAAGGTGTACGACCTGCCGGAAATCGGACCGACTGATATTTATTTAATGTATCATGAGGAACTCGAATCTTTATCAAAAAATATTCCAGGCGTTAAACAAATCAGATTCTGGATGTCTTTCTCAGAAAGATATTTAACTCACTTAAAAGTGCTTGAGAATGTTGGAATGACTTCCATTGAACCAGTGGTTTATGAAGGAAAAGAAATTATTCCGCTTCAATTCTTAAAAGCACTGCTTCCTGATCCTGCTTCACTAGGACCAAGAACAAAAGGAAAAACCAATATTGGCTGTATCATTAATGGTGTGAAAGACGGAAAAGAACAAACCTATTATGTATATAATGTCTGTGATCACCAAGAATGTTATAAAGAAGTAGGCTCACAGGCCATTTCTTATACAACAGGGGTTCCTGCGATGATTGGTGCCATGCTCGTTATGAAGGGTATCTGGCAAAAGCCTGGTGTCTATAATGTTGAAGAGTTCGATCCAGATCCATTTATGGAAGAATTAAATAAGAACGGCTTGCCATGGCATGAAAGCTTTTCGCCAACACTGCTGGATTGAGGGATAAATCATGAAACAAATTGACTTCACTGCCCTTCCATCCCCATGTTATGTCGTGGATGAAAGGCTTCTTATTAAAAATCTTGAAATCTTGAATTCTGTCCAGGAACGGACTGGAGCGAAGATTCTTTTAGCGCAAAAAGGCTTTGCGATGCATTATGAGTATCCGTTAATCGGGAAATATTTAAAAGGCGTGACATCGAGTTCATTATTTGAAGCCCGCCTTGGCTATGAAGAAATGGGCAAAGAAGTTCATGTCTATGCACCGGCCTATGCTGACGGAGAAATAGATGAAATCCTCAGCTATGCGGACCATATTGTTTTTAATTCTTTTCCGCAATGGCAAAAATTTAAAGATAAGGTCAAAAATCACGAGAAGAAAATTGAATGCGGAATCCGTGTGAACCCTGAGTACTCTGAAATAGAAACCGCAATCTATGATCCTTGCTATACGGGTTCAAGGCTCGGCGTAACACTGGCTAATTTCAAGCCGGATGAGCTTGACGGGATTGACGGATTACATTTTCATACGATGTGCGAACAAAACTCAGACACTTTAGAACGTACCGTCAAAGTATTTGCTGAGAAATTCGGTCCCTACATGAAGGGAATGAAATGGCTGAACTTGGGCGGAGGCCATCATATTACAAGACCTGACTATGATATCGAAACCTTGGTTCGTACGATTTTATTTTTAAAAGAAAAGTATTCTGTTGAGATTTATTTGGAACCCGGTGAAGCGATTGCCTTAAATACAGGCTATCTTGTCACAACGGTGCTTGATATTGTTGAAAATGGAATGCCAATTGCCATTTTGGATACGTCCGCAACTTGTCATATGCCGGATGTGTTGGAAATGCCATACCGACCGCAAATTATCGGTGCAGGCATGCCGAATGAGTATGCATATACGTATCGCCTTGGCGGTATGACCTGCCTAGCCGGCGATGTGATTGGCGACTATTCTGTTCAAGAACCGTTAAAGCCTGGGGATAAGCTTGTTTTCACGGATATGGCCCATTATACAATGGTGAAAAACCATATGTTTAACGGTGTCAATCTGCCTTCGATTGCAGCGTATAATGATGAAGAAGGAATCAAAGTCATCAAGCAATTTGGTTATGAAGACTATAGCACCCGATTATCTTAATTTTGAGTATGGGAAAATAGAGACGGAGTCCATCTCCTCTCTATTTTTTCGCCTTGAAAGAGATTTCCCCTGTCAGGGACAGTATGCAAGGATTATTTCATTAAAATAAACATATTTTTCTTTCGTTACAGCAAAATAAGAATTGCTTCTTACATAGAAACAGGGAGATGATGTATTTGAGATGGCAAAAGAAGATTCTTTCGATGATTCAAGAGCGCCAAGACAAAAAAGTTGCCCTCGCAATTGATACCTCGACGAACGATGTACCGACTGACTTGATAAATAACATCGTTAAACTTTTTGAAACGTTAAAACCTGATACGACACTGATTCAGGCAGATTACAAAATTAGAAGTATTACTCCGGTTAAAGCAGATACAATCAAATACTATACGCATGGAAAAGCTTCCTATACATTAGTGTTGGAATGGGCAGCCCAAGAAAAGATTGATACGCTGTTTTATATCACAGATGTGACAGGATTTATCTATGAAGAAATGGAAAGTGTTGATTTTGAAATGTTCTGGCTGGTTCCAGATGAATTCTTGCCGAAGGTTCCGTTTGGACGGGCGATTAAAATTGCATCATAGAAAAAAGGGAACAGTTGGCTGTTCCCTTTTTCATCCTTACACAAAATCAGTCCAGCGACGGCTCAGACCAGATTAATTCAATCGATTTTGCTGCTCAAGATTAAGTAACATTTTTTTCATATCTAAACCGCCGCGAAAACCTGTTAAGGCACCATTTTTCCCGATGACTCTGTGACAGGGTACTGTAATCATGACAGGATTTTTTCCAATAGCTGCTCCTACAGCACGTACAGCTTTTGGCTTATTGATTTTTTTTGCTATATCAGAATAGGTTTTTGTCTCCCCGTACGGAATCTCACACAAAGCTTGCCAGACCGCACGCTGAAATTCTGTCCCCTTACAATCAGATAAAATCGTAAAACCTGTCCGCTTTCCTTTAAGATACTCGGTTAATTCCGCGATATAAGGCTGCAAACGCTCTGCATCCTCAACAAGCAGGCTCCCCGGATAATTCCTTTCTGCCCATTGCGCGACTTCTTCAAATGGCTCATTTAACGCTCCTGTAAAGCACAGCCCTTTCTCTGTTGCAGCGACGTATATATTCCATTGCTGATAGGTTAGAAGTGTCCAATAAATCGTTATCTTCTCTTCTTTGTTCATCTGACTTCACCTCTTATAGGGAGATCACCGACTTGAGATCTCTACACTTTTCTGTTCCCCCGATTCATATTCTATAAAAAAACCCATTCCCGCTTAAGTAGAAATGGGTTTTTCCTCTATTGACTTGTACATTAATTTGCCTTTGTGATATCTACTGGCTTAGCCTTTTGTACAGTTTCTTTGTCATCATCATCGTCATCAATTAAACCTTTTGTAGAGTTTTTAAACTCTCTGAAAGTTTGACCAACCGCCCGTCCTAATTCTGGCAGTTTCTTAGGTCCAAAGATTACAAGTGCAAGGATTAAAATGAGGATTAATCCTGGAATTCCAATGTTAGAAAGCATATAGATTCCTTCTTTCTGCTTTTTTGAAAACGTATTCTCCATTTCAAATTATACACTGTTCGACAATATCCTGCAATGCTATCTGAGAGATGGAGGAATCTGTATTTCTTCTAAACCGTTGATTGATTAACATGTCGCAGTCGAAAGATCGTAAACCTTATCCGAAAATAGATTTAGGGTAACCAATTTTCAAAACTACTAGTATTATTAAACAAGTTCTCTTGAAATACAGGACTTTTCTCATAATATATATATAAGCGTTTCTCTATCCGCAGTAGTTCTTCACCTCGGCTATTCATACCTCATTTTTAAATCCTTTTTATACACCACATTTATAGCCCTCAATGAAAGGTTGTGAAATATGATTATTCAGCATTGTTTTGAACCTACAGAATTAAAAATTTTGCGCAGCTTAAACGGAAGAATGGAGTTACCTGATCAAGAAAGATACCGATTCTTTTCTCTCCAAAAGGGATACGAAGGTGAAAAACCATTTGAAATGGATTGGCTGAAAAAGCTGTCGTGTGAATGTTTTATTATTAATGACTTGTTGCTTGAATATAACGCCACTGTATTTCAAATTGATACACTGCTTATCAAACAAAAGAATATATATCTTTTCGATGTAAAAAATTTCGAGGATGATTTTTATATTACTGAAGAAAAATGGCATAGAAAACCCTCAGAAAAGGAGATAAAGGATCCTTTGCTACAATTAAACCGTTGTGAGTC
>CALGSR010000511.1 GCA_937902115.1 uncultured Bacillus sp.
CATTAGCCCAGGTACATAGGCGCCCAATGCAGAACCAATTTGATGGCTTAAGAATAGACAGCCCACGATAAACCCAAGTGAATAATTTTTAAAATACTGCGCCGTCAGCACTTGTGTCGGTGCCACTGTGGAGAAATCGACAATCCCGAACAAAGCGGCAAACACGAGAAGCAAGATTGGATCATGAATAAATAAGAGGAGCACGATCGATAAAGCCCGGACAAAATATAACAAGACCAGCAGTTTACGACTGCTCCAACGGTCTGCTATCACACCGGAGAGCAGAATACCGACAATATTAAATCCAGCTAAGATGCTCACCGCTGCACTTGTTACTGCCGGAGAAAAGCCACAATAGCTGGCAAAAGGAATTAAATGGGTATCCATCAAACCTGTCGAGGTAAAACCGCAAACGGCAAAAGGAAGCATAACGAACCAAAATGTTCTTTTGCCCAAAAGCTCCCTCAGTGAAAATTTAGCCTCGGTTGTTTTTTCCGGTTCCACCGTGCTTTGATCTTTCCTTTGAAGACCTCCAAGCGGCTCCATATCCTTTTCATCCGGCTGATTTCGTAAAAAGAACAGTACAACGGGGAAGATAATCAACATCAAAAAGACACCTAATAGAATATGGGTGATGCGCCAATCAAAATAATGAATCAATAATAATGACCCCGGAACAAGGAGCATCTGGCCAAAGCCAAATCCCGCTTCTAAAATCCCTAATGCAAGCCCGCGTTTTTTCGTAAACCAATTCGCAACCAGTACCGTACCGGCAACATTAGAAGCCCCTCCCACGCCAATAGATACAAAGGCATAAAGCACAAATAACTGCCATGGCACTTGTACAAAAGAGATCATAAAAAAACTAATCCCAACCAACAGAGTACTCGCAGATATCACCATCCGCGCACCAAATTTATCGATTAATCTGCCAATAAACGGCTGTGAAATTCCATAGATGACAAAACTTAATGTCGAAATCAGCGATGTCGTTCCTCGGTCAATGGACAAGTCCCGCTCCCACGGTTCCATAAACGCCCCGAACGCAAGCCGGCCTCCCTGTACCGCTAAAAATGCGAGAAATGTGACAAATACAATAATCCATGCGTAATGAAGTTTCCCTTTGCTCATGATATCCCCTTTTCCTTGCTGTCATAAATAAGTACGAATAACAATAATAATAGTCGTAGTTTAATATTATCACAGCGATTGTTCAAGTTGATATTTTACAATAACTAATCAACAAACATTTTTTTTGCCCTCATTACAAATCTTTTTACATCCATTATGTCCTTTGGTACAACCCCATTACTACTATTAGTAGGTTATTTAACATGAAAAGACTAGCCTTGTTTTCTTTGATCTTCTTCCTGCTTTTCAGCTTAATAACGTTCGCACACACCGGCTTAGAAACATCAGCGCCGCAAGATGGAGACATCATAACGGAAGAACTGGAACAAATGACTTTAACCTTCGAAACAAAAATCGAACAAGGCAGTACGTTAGAACTGACAAATTCCCTGGGTGAAGCCATTGCTGTTGACAATATCACAATTACAGACAATCAATTGAAGGGTCAGATAGCAAAACCGCTTGAGAATGGGGAATACAAGATTCATTGGAACATTATTGGAGCTGACGGCCATCGGATAGATGGGGTCCTGAATTTTTCTGTTGATCTTCCGCTGACGGAAGAGGCACCTGCAGAACTAGAGCCGGAATCCTCAGAAGAAGAGATGGAGTACCGGACACAAGTTGAAAAAACAGAAGAGAATCGAATCATCTTGGCCGAGGAAAAAGAGGAGAACGAAACATCCTATTTAATGCCAACTATTATTGGAGCTCTCGTTCTGATTGCCATCATCAGTTTATTTATGATGAGAAGGAAAAAATAATCGATGTTTTTTGTAGAAACGCTCACTCAAGCATTGGTCTATCTCTGTTTTGCCATCCTTACGGGTAGCTTTATTCTCCATCTCATCCCTGATACGAATAGGCCTGAAATAAAAGGTGGCTTGATGCTGGCAAGTGCCGGCATCGCCATCTTTTCGTTTATACCCGTTCTTCGCTTAATTTTGTACCTCAGCTCAGGGATCGGTTTTTGGCAAACGATGAATGCTGTCCTTTTCTCATTTGAAGTGGGAAAGACATGGACGTTCACATTCATTGTCAGCAGTATATTATATATTTTTGTCATCTGGTTCAATTTTCAAAAAAAACCGCTGTACTCCTGTATCGGGCTTGCCCTTACCTTTCTATTGATACTCACACTCGGTTTGTCCAGCCACGCAAGTTCGCTTGATCCGATACGGGGATTTTTGAGCCATACTCTTCATTTAACAGCTGTCAGTATTTGGGTGGGAATCCTTTTGATTGTGAGCTGGTTTTCAACCAATGAAGCGAATTGGCAAAAGTTCTTAAAATGGTTTACCCCCGTCGCGCTCGTTTGCTTAGGGGTCGTCATCCTAACTGGCCTGGCACTTATATCTTTTGTCATGGAACTGAACGCTTATCCTGATTCGTGGATCATTCCCTACGGTCAATCCTTATTAGTGAAACATCTATTACTGCTTCCTTTACTAGTATTTGCCGTGATTAACGGCGTATTGGTTAAAAGGAAGTGGAAGTCAAAGAAACCATTCCCGCCAAAACCATGGGCAAGAATGGAGAGCGTAGTGATTCTGCATATTTTTTCTGCCACAGCGGCATTAGGGCAGCAATCACCGCCCCATGAGACAATTGCAACAAGCGCAGAAGCTTCCAAGCTGTTTACCAGCTTCTATCAAGGGTCATTTCAGCCAGACATGTCTATCCTTCTCACACTTAATCCGACTGGCATTATCCTTTTTGTCTTAGCTATTGTTTTCATCTCTATCATGATTCAATCTTTTTTGAAAGAAACACCTCCCATTACTGCTTTTCTGATGGGGATTTTATCAGTGTTTTGTATGTACTTTGCTTTGATGTTTAGTATTCTTTAAACAAAAAGGTGATTCCACCCATGATGGAATCACCTTTTTAACAATATTCAGGAAAGACACGTTTCTTAATATCCTCCCATTCCGAATAAATAATGCTGTAATAAACATCATCTCTGCTCATACCGGATGAGTCGATGTAATTGGCACGGAACACTCCTTCTTCTGTCGCACCCAGCTTTGAAATCGCCTTTTGTGAACGAAGATTACGGACATCGGCACTGAACTGCACGCGACGGAATTCCATTTCTTCAAAGGCGTACTTTAACAATTCATATTTACAAGCTTTATTTAAACCAGTGCCGCGATACCCTTTGCCATACCACGTCCAGCCAATCTCAAGCCGCTTATTGCCAAACTGAATATTTCCGTACCTTGTTAAACCGGCCACTTCATTTGTCCACTTATCAATGATAATAAAAGGATAGGAATTTCCTAACTCCCTTTGCCTGCCTGTTTCCAATAGATAATTCTCAAAATCGGCTTCATTCCTGCATTCTATCGTAAAATAAACCTCTTCATCATAAATAATCTTCTGTAAATCTTCTTTGTATTTCACATCAAACGGTACGAGTTTGACCCGCTCATTTTCTAAACGGATTTCTTTTTGAAAAAAATCTTTGCCCATTATTTTCCCCTTGATATTCTGACTCTCTGCACGAGTCTAGTCTAGTGGTTTTCCTTTTAGTCCCGCTACCCGGTCATTTCCCCAAATGCAATTCATCTAACCGCTTCAGAGACTCATCTTTGTCAAAGCTGCTGTACCAGCGGTAATTTTCCTCATCAAAAATGCGAAAATGGTTGCTGATCACATTTTGTTGGAGCCGGAAATCCCCTCTTGTTTTAACTGGCTTCCACCATACTTTCCCTCCCAATGTTTTTTCCTTCGGTGCCGCATCGCTGTCCTGGGCCATTAACTGAACAAAAACAACCGGATCATCGCCGATCACGGATTCGAGTAATTCACTGCGATTAAACAAGGCACAAAAAGCGACAACGGTTGTCCAATTCGCATTAATTCTTCTTTTCTCTATTTGCAACAGTGTTTTTTTTGAAATGCCAAGAATTTCTGCCATTTTCTCTTGCGAAATCCCATGCACTCTCATTTTTTCTGAAATCAGCTCAATAAATCTTTCTTTTTCCACACATATCCAATTCCTTTTTAGTGTAATTTTACACCTATTCTGTTAATGATCAATGACAAATATGTTGCAGATTAGTAACTATTCTATTAATAAACGGCTACAAACAGAAAAACTGCCCCAATAGCAATTGGGACAGCCTCGAAATTCTTTATCAACTAAGTTTATGTGTATGTTTTTCTTTACTTGCTTGATGACAGGCAACACGGTGATGCTTTACTGTATGAATCAATTCAGGTACGATTTTCTCGCAAATGGATAGACCCTTAGGACAGCGGGATTGAAAGGAACAGCCCTCCAAAAAATCAAGCAGGCTCGGTACTTCCCCTGTCAACCTCCCTGAATAACTTAACCTCGGTGTTGCGGCAGCAATTAAAGTTTGTGTATATGGATGCTGCGGATTTTGAAAAATTTCTTCACAGCTCGCTTCTTCTACAATTTTCCCACAATACATCACAACGACTTTATCAGCCAAATATTTCACCAGTGGTAAATCGTGGGAAATGAACAGCATGCTTAATTGCAGTTTTTCCTGTAGTTCTTTTAATAAATTAATGATTTGTGCTTGGATCGATACATCTAATGAGGAAACAGGTTCATCCAAAACCAATAACTTTGGATTCACAGCAAGAGCACGGGCAATCGCCGCTCTTTGACACTGTCCGCCGCTTAATTGATGGGGAAACACTTCATGGAGCTCACGGGGAATCCCAACTAAATCAAGAAGTTCCACCATTCGCTTCCCTCTCTCATTCGCTTTCCATCCTGCAGCACGTAACGGTTCAATAATCGATTCCCCTATCCTCATTCTCGGGTCTAAACTTGAATAGGAATTTTGAAAAACAAAGCCTACCTGCTTATAGAAAAATTGCCTATCTCTCTTTTTTGCTAATGTCCGTCCCATAAATTTTACCGTTCCAGCAGTTGGTTTATACAGCCCGCATGCCGTTTGCCAGAAAGTCGATTTCCCGCAGCCGCTTTCCCCGACAATCGCTGTAATTTTTCCACGTTCCAC
>CALGSR010000512.1 GCA_937902115.1 uncultured Bacillus sp.
AGGGCGGTTACGATTACAACGGTGGTTTAGGAGGCGGCATTGGCCTGGAAATCGAAAATTTACACCAAACAATCCGTAATATTCCAAAGCCCGTTATTGCCGCGGTGAATGGCTTTGCAATTGGCGGGGGTCATGTCCTACACGTCCTTTGTGACTTGACGATTGCTGCAGAAACGGCAAAATTTGGCCAAGCTGGACCAAAAGTAGGAAGCTATGACGCTGGTTTCGGCTCCGCTTATTTAGCAAGATTAGTAGGGGAAAAGAAAGCACGGGAAATTTGGTATTTATGTGAGTTGTATAGCGCGCAAGAAGCAAAAGAAATGGGTCTAGTCAATAAAATTGTTCCAGCTGAGGAACTTCAAGCGGCAGCGGAGGAATGGGCTGATAAAATGCTCGCGAAAAGTCCAACAGCGCTCAAAATGCTTAAATACTCATTTAATGCAGATAGTGCCAACATCCAAGGGATTTCACAACTTGCAATGAGCAGCTTATCTATGTTTTATAACACAGACGAGTCTGCTGAGGGAATGAATGCGTTTCTTGAAAAAAGATCAGCGGATTTCAGTAAGTTTAGAAAATAACGAGGAGATGATGAGGCACGTGAAATTTGAAACGATTTTAGATTCTGAATATTTGGGTAAATATCAGTCCGTTTGGCCAAACAAAACAATTCTTGATTATCTAAATGAAGCGATTGCAAAATTTCCAGACAAGATTGCCATTATTGATAAAAAGAGCCGCTATACGTATCGCGAGCTTGGAAAAATGGTCGACCGAGTGTCTCTAGGTTTATTGTCATCTCCATCCAGCTGCCTAACTGGAATGAATTTATTATTCTGCACTATGCGGCGACAAGAATTGGGGCGATTACTAATCCGCTCATTCCCATTTATCGTGACCGAGAAATTGGTTATATGGTAGGCATGGCGGAGTCGAAAATGATCGTGATTCCTGATACATTCCGCGGCTATGATTATCCAGCGATGATTGACAGACTATCCCATCAATGGCCGTCACTTGAGCACGTGTATGTAGTTGGCGAGAATGTACCAGCTCACATGAAATCGCTATCATCAATGATGGATAAACGATGGGAAGAAATAAAAGATTTATCAGTATTGGAACAAATAACACATGATCCGAATGATGTAACCGAAATTATTTTTACCTCGGGGACAACAGGAAATCCAAAGGGAGTTATGCATACGCATAATACGGTTTGTGTCTCAACCAATTACTGGATTGAACATATGCAATTAACCTCGGATGATGTGATGTTTATGGCTTCGACCTTTGCCCATCAAACCGGGTTTGGCTATGGGGTAAGGCTCCCTACGACAATCGCAGGAACAGGAGTTTATCAGGATGTTTGGAACCCGCTTGAATTTATTGAGTTAATTGAGGAAGAGGGAATTACCTTTACAGCAGGTGCGACTCCATTCTTGCAGGATATCATGCGACTGGAGGGAATTGAAAGTCGTAACATTGATTCACTAAGAATATTCGCCACAATGGGTGCGCCGATTCCAATGGCATTGGTCAAAGAAGCTTCACAAAAGGTGAATTTCGCCATTCTTTCCGGTTGGGGTCAAACGGAAGATGGTCTTGTTACTGTGACAAAGCTTGACGATACGAAAGAAAAATTGACAAGTACGGATGGTGCACCACTTGGCAGCATGGAAGTAAAGGTTGTTGATGTGAACGGAGAGCCTTGCCCGCCAAAACAAGAAGGAGATCTTCTTTGCCATGGACCTGCCCTATTTGTTGGCTATTTGAAAAATCTCGAAGGTACGCTGTCTGAGTATCGCGATGGTTGGTTTTTTACGGGAGATCGTGCGGTTATGGACGAAGACGGTTACATCCGTATTACCGGCCGCAATAAAGATATTATTATTCGCGGCGGTGAAAACATTCCTGTTGCTTATGTGGAAAATATTATGTATGAACATGAGGACATCCTGGATGTACAGCTTATCTCCATACCAGATCCAAGGCTGCAAGAGAAGGCATGCGCTGTCGTTACCATGAAGCAAGGGAAAACGCCGCTTAGTTTTGCGCAACTGCAAGATTTCCTTGCGCAAAAAGGAGTAGCAAAACAATATTGGCCAGAGTATTTGGAGGTTGTTGAGGAATTTCCAAGAACACCAAGTGGAAAAATTCAAAAGTTCCGCTTGCGAGAAATCATTCTTCAAAGTATGACGGAAAAGGAATTAAGTTAATACAATCATTACTTACATTTAACCATTTTAAAAAAGATATTGGAGGGAAAGAAAAATGACAAAAAAAGTAGCCTTTATTACAGGAGCAGGACGTGGAATCGGAAGAGAGATTGCTAGAACATTAGCTTCACGGGGAATGAACATTATTGTAACAGATGTCAATATTGATAATGCAAACGAAACGGTTTCTATTGTGGAAAAAGAAGGAGGAAAAGCAGTAGCCGTTTATTGCGACGTAACAAGACTGGAAAGTGTGAAGGAGGCAGTGGGAGCTTCTGTAGCTCATTTCGGAAAAATTGATGTACTCGTGAATAATGCAGGATGGGATAAGGTTGAACCATTTTTGAAAAGTGAGCCAACTACATGGAAGCTGATTATGGATATTAACTTAATGGGTCAAATTCACACGTGTAAAGAAATTTTGCCTGTCATGATCGAAAATGGATATGGCAAGGTGATCAATATTGCTTCTGATTCCGGTAGAGTTGGTTCAAGCGGAGAAGCAGTCTACTCAGCAGCTAAAGGAGGCGTCATTGCTTTCACGAAAACAATGGCACGAGAAATGGCAAGATATAAAATTAATGTGAATTGTGTTTCACCGGGTCCTAGTAATACTCCTCTTTTCGAAGAAATTGGTTCTTATAATGAAGGCATTGCCAGTGCGCTCGAAAAGGCGATTCCATTTAGACGTTTAGCACAGCCTAGTGATATTGCGAATGGGGTAGCGTTCTTGGCTTCTGTGGAAGCGGATTATGTGACGGGGCAGACGATTTCGGTTAATGGCGGTTTGGCGATGGTTTAACACTTTTTGGATGGTAGGGATCGGCTTATGCGGGGAGCTTGGCTCCCCTCTGGGGGTCGACGGTGATTTTCCCTGTTTTGGGTTGGAGTGACGTTTTTAAGTTAATATTTGCTTTTAATCAAACTGCGTAATAGCAAAAAAAGGAGGAGTACATAATGTTCTATGAAAATCTAATTGTTGAAAAAGGAAATCAAATTGGCTTTATTAAAATCAATCGTCCGGAAGTAAGAAATGCTTTGAATAATGAAACGGTTGCGGAAATTTTAGCTGCTTTTGATGGTTTTGAGAATGATCCGGAAATTGGTGTGATTGTTTTTACCGGTGTGGGTGAAAAGGCATTTGCCGCAGGAGCGGATATCAACCAGCTAACAACGAGAAAAGCGACTGAGGCCTTTCAATCTGGAAGTATGAGTGAGGTGTATCGCCGCATTGAAAATAGTAGAAAGGCAACGATTGCCGCGATTAACGGATTTGCTCTTGGTGGTGGAAGCGAGCTTGCGATGAGTTGTGATATTCGCATCGCCTCTGAAAATGCAAAATTCGCATTGCCTGAGTTGAACCTATCGGTTATTCCTGGTGCCGGTGGTACGCAGCGCTTAACACGTATCATTGGGAAGGGCCGTGCGATGAATATGATTTTAACGGGGGAATTTATTTCTGCGAGTGAGGCAAAGTCGATCGGCTTAGTAACAGATGTCGTTCCGCTTGAGGAATTAATGAATGCGGCAATTGAGAAGGCTGAAAAAATCATAGCGAAAGGGCCTCTTGCTGTGCAAATGGCTAAACTAGTTATCAACCGCGGCTTTGAGGTAGATATGGATACTGGATTATTGATTGAAAGCTTAGCACAAGCCTTCCTTTATACAACAGAAGATAAGGTAGAAGGAACGAAAGCTTTCCTGGAAAAAAGGCAGCCATCATTTGCAGGAAATTAAACAATAACGGACTCCTTCTTGTTCATAAGCAGGAAGTCCAGATTCCATTTTATTTAGGAGGAGTCGAGGTTAGTGGAACTTGATTTAAAAGGGAAAAACATTTTCATTACCGGAGCAGCTAAAGGGATAGGCAGAGGAATTGCTTTAGCTGCTGCGGGTGAAGGCGCAAATATTGCGTTGCACTATTTCAGCTCCGAAGAGGCAGTGATGCAAACGGCTAGCGAGATTAAAGGTATATTTGGTGTAAACGTTCAACTTGTTAAAGGGGATATTGCCAGCATTGAGGATGTGAAAAAGATGAAGGAGGAATTGGATCAAGGGCTAGGCGGCATTGATGGGATCGTAAACAATGCTGGTTTATCTCAGATGAAATCCTTCTTTCAATATCAACCTGATGAATGGAAACGTGAAGTCGATGTTTGCTTTTACGGAGCGTTGAATGTAGTCCATACGTTTATGCCTGGAATGATCGAAAAGAATCAAGGAAAGTTTATTAATATTGTTGGTGATTCCGCCCGGACTGGGGATAAATATTTCATTTTATCCGCCGCTGCCAGAAATGGCGCCATTGGTTTCATAAAATCATTAGCACAGGATGTAGGGAAAAGCAATGTCCAATGTAACACAGTCTCCCTTGGATTGGTCAACAGTGGTTCGCTGAATTTTAATGAAGATGTATTAAGCAAAATAGCGAAGCAATATCCTTTAAAACGGCTTGGAAAAGTGGAGGATGTTACAGGAATCATATTATTTTTACTATCTAATCATGCCGACTGGATTACAGGTCAAGTGATATCGGTAAACGGAGGTCATAATATGTACGGATAATAGGTCTTTGCGAAGGAAGCCCGCCTAAGGGAAATTTAATTAACCAGTAAAAGGGATGCTGTTAGAATGAAAGTTAGACTAAAAGAAATCATGTACGAAGATATTCAAATAGGGGATACGGAAACATTTTCTAAAACGATTACTGATTATGATATTGTTCAATTTTCCAGGCTTACTGGTGACTTTAATCCGGTACACCTTGATGCAGTGTATGCGAAGAAGACGTTTTTTAAAGATAGAATTGCCCATGGCATTTTATCAGGCAGTATTATTTCGACTGTGATGGGAATGAAGCTGCCTGGGCCTAACAGCATTTATATGTCGCAAAACTTAAAGTTTCTTGCTCCCGTAAAAATTGGAGATACGATCCAAGCAAAAGTTGAGGTAATGGAAAAAAGAGATGATAAAAGAATCATTAAGCTAAAAACGCAGGTAATCAATCAGCGTGAGGAAACGGTGGTAGATGGGGAAGCAGTTGTTATGAAGCTTTAGGCAGCTAAGTGGAAAATTAGCAGGAACTTCCTATCTAATAAAATAGTTTGTCATTGAAGGGAGATGAAAAGAGTGTTTAGTTTACTGAATTTACTTGCTTTTCTAGCGGTGGCCGGATTTGCCGTGTATTTGTTTACTAATCTTTTGTATACCCGTTATTTATTTATCAAATTAGGTAAAAAGGCAGAATTTGAGCCAAATTTAAAAGAGCGAATCAATCTCATCTTGATCAATGGGTTCGGTCAAAGAAAATTGTTCAAAGACAAGAAAAGCGGTTTGATGCATCTTATCTTATTTTATACTTTTTTTATCATTCAAGTAGGACTCATAGAACTCATCATTAAAGGATTTATTAAAGGCTATGAATTTCCTTTTGGTGAG
>CALGSR010000513.1 GCA_937902115.1 uncultured Bacillus sp.
CTAACGATTCACCCTTGTTAGCTGTTCTTTTTGAACTTTTTCAGTGGCCTCGACCAGGTTCCCTGTCCCACTTATGAAACAAGCTTCAGCCCTACGGCTGCACTTAAAACCAGCGCGATAAAGACTAGCCTTTTCCAGTCCTTTGATTCCCCGTAAAAAATCATGCCAACCAATGTGCCGCCAACAACACCAATCCCAGTCCAAATCGCATAAGCGGTCCCCATGGACAGGAAGCGCAATGCATAACTTAATAGGGAAAAGCTGAGGCCAAATCCAATTATTAATAAGACAATCGTTTGCCAATTGCGGGTTTTGGATAATTGATTCATCATAGCAACTCCAAACGCCTCAAATAAGCCTGCTAAAATTAAAGAAAACCAAGCCATTACGATTCACCCCCTTCTTCTTCTTTATCATCTGTGACTAATTTCAAGCCGATCACCCCAACTAATAACAACAAAATTAAAAGGATCTTTACCCATTTGAACGCTTCTCCAAAGAAAAGAATTTCCGAAATGACGGTCCCGGCAGTCCCTAATCCAACAAAAACCGCATAAACCGTTCCCGCAGGAAGAACCTGTGCAGCAGTAATCATGAGGTAATTACTAATAATTAGGGCAATAATAGTCCCTGTCCAAGTCCAAAAATCATACGCATGGGCTAATCCAATCACCCAGAAAACCTCCAAAAAGGCTGCCGCAAAAACCCTAACCCAATGTCGATTCATCTAACAACACCATTCCTTTCATAGGGACAGGGGACCTGGTCCCGTTCCAAGTGGGACGAGGAACCCGGTCCCTTGTCCCGGACAGTACAAAAAAGCCCTGGGAGAATACTGTGCATACAGCTTCTCCCGGGCTTTTATCCCTCCGTGGCACAGCGCATCGCTTTACACTGTGAGTTTTCTCTCGGACCAGGCCAATATATCATTGCGGAACCCTAGAAAACATTCATTATACAATTGACATCATTATATACAAATGGTTTAGCAATATTCAAGAATAAAATACTGGCAGGGCGCATTTTCATTTTTTATTCGACATCCGTAGGTGAATGAATGTTATCCTTATACAAATCTACAAAAAGAGAACCTTGGCTATTCAAGACGGCGTAGTATACATCAGCAATTTGTACATTTCTTTTTTTACATTCCGTTTCAATCCATTGTTGCGTGTAGGGTTCGACTGCATTTTTATGAATAATTTCTCCATCCATGATTAGTTCAATCGGTAAATCCTCTTGAGAAGAAGGTAAATTGAAATCTTGCCTGCTTATGCCCTGAAAAGGTTTCTTTTTTAAAACAGATAGTTGACCACTTACTTCTAATAAAGCATATTCTACTTCAGAAATATTAAAAATATCCTTTTCCCTTAAAGATTGATTAA
This sequence comes from uncultured Bacillus sp., assembly GCA_937902115.1. Classification (GTDB taxonomy): domain Bacteria; phylum Bacillota; class Bacilli; order Bacillales; family Cytobacillaceae; genus Bacillus_BD. The sequence goes on from CALGSR010000513.1 coordinate 1,386, forward strand.
GGTCATCGATTGTGAACTTTATTTTTTTCATGTTATTATCCAGTAGTTTTCCTTTTTCAATTAAGACCGTAGGCCTGCCTGATAAAAGTTTCCTCAGCACCCTGCTTCTAGAAGATGACACCATGAAGAAATAAAACAATAAAATTAACACAAGAAAGGCACTAAGCATTTCCGTGAATTTTAAATTCGTATCAAAACCCATATTGGCAACATAGGAACCAATCGTAATGGATAAGGCAAAACTAAAGTGGTTTTTATGGGAATTGATGTGTTTTCCAATACCAAAAGTAAGAAGTACTAAGAGGATAAAGCTGGCACTTGTTCTCCAGAGCGGCAAAAGTAAATCTTCCATTGTTTCTCCTGTTTGTTCAATAGTTTGTTAATAAAAAGACAGCCTTATTGTTCCAAGTTGTGTAAATTTTTATCCCTGTAAGAATTCACATTCAACAACAAGAAACTTATAATACTTTGTGAAAAATTAAAAACGTCTATCTGTTGTGATATCCATTTACGTTCTACCTAATTTGCCGCAGTTGAGGCTGCGGATTTTATCCTTCCATTAAGGAAGTAAATAAGAATAAATAAATTGGATAGGATTCGTATTTTTTGAAAGAATAATGAATAGTGGATGCGTCAAAAGTATCTAACGTCTTTATTTTCATTTCAGTCATCCATTTTAGTATCGCTAACATTGAATGAGGAAATCAACTCGGTGGTGATGATTTGGATTTTCCAACAATACATACGAACTTCTGGGATGCTGTTCTATCAGTCCCAGTTGTGCTGATCGTAACTCAGCTTTTAAAAATTATTTTTAAAATACCAAAAAAATTTGTTCCATCCTTTGCTTTAATACTGGGATTATTCATTTCCATTTTTATCAGCCACAAAGCGGATCTTTATGCAGGGATCTTTATGGGATTCTTTTATGGATATGCAGCAATTGGAAGCTATGCTTCTTTAAAAACGACTATTTTAACCTATAGAGATGACCGAAAAAATAACGAATAAGAGGGACTCCTATGATTTATATTTATCACGATTTTGGAGGTACACATACAACGTCACTTGCGGCAGCTTATCATTTAAAGATATTAATACCATCCCCCAAAGTTCTGACAAAGGAAGAGATCTTATCTGTTCCCTACTTTAATGAATTAACCAAGAAAGATACGGGGAGAATCATTTTCCATGGAAAAGATGACGATGGAAATCCTGTTTATACAATCGGCAGAAGAAGAGCTAAATTTGTTGTAACTGCTCTTAAAGATTTGTACTTATTGCTTCAGGAAAAAAGTCAAGCAGCGGAAAAAGTGATTTTCTCCAATACATCTCCTACCGTCCCGTTCGCTATGACGATGGGGGGATTTTTCTCGCGAGGATTAGGAATTGATTTTATAGGGGTTCCCCTGCTGATCAAAGGGAGCCAAAAGTGTGGGAATCATATATTTCAGTTAGTTGAAGAGACGAAGCGAATGGCGAAAAGTGGGGATGCACAAAATGTCATCATCCTAGATAATAAAAAGTTTCAAGCATAGTCTTTAAGGCAGCGTGGTCCATGAAATCTTATTCAGCCATGGTTCATTAGAAAAGAAATAAAGAGCGAATAAAGCCCTGGAGGGAACGATTCTTATTGTTTCCTCCAGGGCTATTTATGCCGCTGTAACCACAGCGCCTTGCATTGTGAGTTTTCTTCTTGGACGGGATCCATCGAACCGTTGCAGAACCCTCGAAAACATTTCATAATAATTATAAAAGGTGGGACAACGAACCAGGTCCCTTGTCCCTTATAAGGAGGAGCAAGATGAATGCACCATATGTAGAAAAACTATTTGCAGGTAGAGTGAAGAAAATAGGAACTCCTCATGCTGCGAATCGAATGGAGCAGCAATGGGAGAGTGGCATTTTTAAAGAACCTGTTCATGATAAGGTGTGGCTTGGTGAAACCGGATTAACTGATGATGAAGTCACAGATACAAAGAACCATGGCGGACCGGAAAAGGCCATCTTTGCCTACCTGGCTGCTCATTATGATTTTTGGCAGGAAAAATTAGGGCTGCAAGAAATTGGTATGGGTGCAATGGGGGAGAATTTAGCGGTTCATGGAATGGATGAGCATTCGGTTTGTATCGGCGATACCTATCAATTATGTGATGCGGTGCTCCAAGTATCACAGCCGCGGCAGCCATGCTGGAAACCGGCGCGCCGTTTTAAAATCATTGACTTTGCTTTACAGATCCAGCAATCGGGAAGAACCGGCTGGTATTTCCGTGTAGTAAAAGAAGGATTTGTGCAGGGGGAAAGGGAACTGACATTGCTGGAACGGCCCTATCCCCAATGGACGATTGCTAATTGTAATGAGGTCATGCATGTCAAAACAGCTGATTTAAAGCTTGCCGAAGAGCTCCATTCCTGTAAGGATCTCGCTGAAAACTGGAAGCGAACGTTAGCAAAACGTTTAGCCGGGGAGAAATCATCCATCGCTAAACGCGTATATGGCCCGAATAAGTGAGCCGAGGTTCATGGGACAGAGCTACTCTGCAGTGGGACGTGGTTCCGGTTCTCTTGTCCCAATCTCCGGTGGGACAAGGGACCTGGAACCTTGTCCTTTATCGATCAATGGCTTTGGGTGGTTGTTCTACCCAGCCTTGTTCAATCATGATGTTTATTCCATCTTCAACATATAGCTCGATATCCGCTAAGAATTTTGCATACATTCCAGCTAAATCTTTTCTTCCATTCAATGACATGGCATTTCCGATTGCTCGTAATTTCATCGAGAACATTTCCATCTTATGGAAAATCATTAATTTATCAGAAAATGGCGCTACATGTGATGCAGTTACTAAATCGTCCAAAAGCGGTGCAGCTGGCAGGCTTTCCTTATGCAGTTTTTGCGCGCTGTTTTCGATAATTTTGTTTAGCAAATCCTTTCCTCGTAAAAAAAATTCACGAACTTCTTTATTTTCCGCCCCTTGACTAAAGCCGATTAGTAAGGCTTTGCTCGTTAAAT
>CALGSR010000514.1 GCA_937902115.1 uncultured Bacillus sp.
AAAGAGGGATTTTAAATGCAACTTTAAATATTGCTCGAGGGGGGAAAAAGGTGAAGAAACACATCATTACATTTCTCGTTAGTCTCTTTCTTGGCTTTGCAATCGGTGCCTTAGGGTTTAATCTTATTGGCGGTACCGAAGAAAAGGCTTCTGAGGCAGAAAAAACTGAAAGCGCTTCAAAGGACGAGGCTGTCGATACAAAAACGGAAACAACTCCTGTTGCTTCGGCAGAAGACACAATTTTACAGCAAAAAGGCTGTCTTGGCTGCCATGCAGTCAGCAAGTTAGACTTGGCAGGCGGTGCTACAGGTCCCGATCTTTCACAAGCTTACGTCAATGTTGAAGGGAAACACGGTAAACCAATCAATGAATTCCTGAAGGAACCGACTTCAGCTGTTATGTCAGGTGTTATCTCCGGAGCACCATTAACTGATGAAGAAATTAACGAAATCGTTGAAGTGCTAAAACAAGCTTCTGAAAAGTAAAGCCAGCCTTTATTATTGAACAATTTAACGAATAATCAAGTTATATGTTCTTACTATTGAATATAGGAGGTTTATACATGAATAAATGGATTGCACCCGTTGCAGGCTTAGCTGCCGGAATTCTCGCTGCAACCCTCGTTTTTGGGGGCGTCACTCCAAGATCGGACCAAGCTGCAACAAGCACGGCAAAAAATACAAACGCTGAAAAAGTTTATGTTCCATTTGGCGAAAAAGATGAATACTATTTAATGGCCTCCGGTGGACACTCTGGACAAATGTTTGTTTATGGCGTTCCATCGATGCGTAAAATTCGTACAATTCCTGTATTTTCACCAGATTCAGCAACTGGATACGGCTATGATGAGCATTCAAAGGGGATGCTCGGCGAATACACATGGGGAGACCTTCACCATCCGGCTATCTCTGAAACAGAAGGTGAGTACGACGGAAAATACTTATTTGCGACTGACGTGGCAAACAGCCGTGCAGCTGTTGTGAACTTAGAAACATTCACAACGAAAGATATTATTGAAGTTCCGAACACAAGCGGCCCTCACTGTGCGGCCTTTGTAACGGAAAACACTGAATACATGTTCCTGCCTACCCGCTTTGCCGTACCGCTTGGCAGTGAATATGCAAGCTTAGATGAATATAGTGAAAAGTATTATGGCGTCATGTCAGCTGTTACATTTGATGAAGAAAATGAAAAATTAAATGTAGCCTACCAAGTGGCTCTTCCGCCATGGCAATATGACCTTTCCGATGCCGGTAAAAAGATGTCTGCTGATTGGGCGGTTATGACGACTTACAACACAGAAGAAGCAACAACAAACCTGGAAATCAATGCATCACAAGCAGACCGTGACTATATCGTTCTCTTCAATTGGAAAGAGCTTGAAAAGAAAATTCAAGATGGTGAATACGATGATGTAGACGGACAAAAAATGATTTTCCCTGACAAGCATAAAGGCGGCATTTATCTTGTACCCGCTGCTAAGTCTCCGCACGGAGTTGACGTTACACCAGACGGAACACGCTTTATCGCTTCAGGTAAATTAGCACCTGCGATGACTGTATTCTCTTTTGAAAAGGCATTTGAAGCGATTGAAAAAGGCGACTTTGAAGGCGAACGGAACGGAATTCCAGTTCTTAATTATGATTCTGTTATGGAAAGAGAAGTAAACCCTGAAAATGCTCTTGGACCGCTTCACACACAATTTGATGACAAAGGCATGGCCCTTACAACAATGTTCATCTCATCAGAAATCGTAAAATGGGATCCAAACACTGGTGAAACGTTAGACCGTGTACCTGTTCAATATTCACCAGGGCACGCTGCTGCGGCAGAAGGCGATACAGTATCTCCAGATGGTAAATACATTGTAGCGCTAAACAAATTGGCAAAAGACACCTATTTGTCTGTTGGACCTTCCCATCCAGAGTCGATGCAATTAATTGATTTAACAGGCGATAAGATGGAAATTATCCAGTCCGCACCAGTTGACCCAGAGCCGCACTATGCACAAATCATTAAAGCAGACAAAATTAAGACGATTCCGATCTATGATATTGATAAGGAAAATCCTAATGCCGTCACCAGCAATGAGGACACAAGAATTGAACGTAAAGGGAATGAGGTTCACGTCTACGGTACGGCAATGCGTTCGAAATTCACCTTTGACGCAAAAGCAGAACGCCCGGACGTACTTGAAGTAAATGAAGGCGATAAAGTGTTTATTCACTTAACCAATATCGACCTTGATCAAGACATCACCCACGGATTCGGGATCAACAAATATGACTTGAATATCGAAGTTCAGCCTGGACAAACCAATACCCTTGTCTTTACGGCAGATAAAGCGGGAACCTTCCCAATTTATTGCACAAACTTCTGTTCAGCTCTACACCAAGAAATGACAGGCTATATGTTAGTAAAGCCTAAATCATAATGAAAAGTCAGGTAATGGGTATCATAGCAAATATGATACCCTTCCTGTTATTACAAGCAGGCTTGGTTAAACAATGCTGTTGACCCCTATTGAATACTGGCGCTCAACAGTAATCTTTAACACGGCCTTCTAGTAGAAAGCTTGCATCCTGCTTCGACATCAAAAAAGAAAGGTGTTCACAATGAAAAGAAAAAAACTCTCAGCCTTTTCATCCATACTACTCGCACTCTCAGCGGTCCTTATCATTGTTTCAATGTTCTTTCCTTGGTGGCGAATGGAGTTCTTTGCCCCGCAATATCCGGAAGGTTTAAATATTATCGTTTACCCTGACAGACTGGAAGGTGAAATTGCTAATATCAATGCCTTGAATCATTATATTGGCATGGCAGAATTCGGCGAGGAAAACTTCCCTGAACTGCAGTTTCTCCCTTGGTTAATTGGCGGATTGGCACTGCTTGTATTAATGGGGGCGATTATTCGCAAGAAAGGCTACCTCTATTTTTTAATTGGTTTATGTCTCATCGGCGGGGCTGTCGGGGTATGGGATTTACATCGCGCGCTTAAACATTTCGGAACCAATCTTGACCCAACAGCACCGATTGACATGGATCCGTTTGTTCCTCCCATTGTCGGAGAAAATATTATTGCCAACTTTACTACCTATAGTATTCTTGGAACCGGGATCTACTTCTTCATCGCAGCATTCATTTTACTTTTAATTCCTTTATGGAAGGATCGAAAGCAATGAGAAAATACATGCTCTTATTTTTCATTATGGCAACGATCGGATTCGCCTCACCAAATACGAATATGGCTGCAGACCATGTACAGTCCATGATTGATTCATTAGAGGATGGTGCGGTCTTGCAGCTTGAAAATAAGACGTATGAAGGAAATATTGTGATTGACAAGCCGATGACACTAATCGGCAGTGAAAAGACAATCATTAAAGGAGACCGGACGGGTAATGTCATTTCCGTCCGTGCCCCCGGTGTGACGTTAAAGAACTTAACCGTTACACACAGCAGCATGAACCGCAACACCCCTGAGGAATTTGCGGCAGTAAAAGTTTATACGAACGACAACACCATTGACGGATTAACGATAAGCGACTCCTTTCACGGCATATACTTAAGCCAGGCACATAATAATCTCATACAAAATGTCACCGTAACTGGTATCAGTAAAGGTGAAATTGCCGGTCAGGGAAACGGACTACATATCTATTATTCAAACAACAATACGCTGAAAAACAACACAATTAAATGGACACGGGACGGCATGTTCTTTGACCATGCCGATGGCAATAAAAGCAATAACAATACAATCAGCGAAACACGCTATGGTCTGCATTATATGTATTCCAACGAAAATACCTTTCGCAACAATACCTTTACCTTTAATACCGGCGGAGCCGCTATTATGCACTCAAATGAATTAACATTATCAGACAATGAGTTTATTTTTAACTACGGACATAAGTCATTTGGTCTTTTGCTTTTGTCATCCAATGATTCTACGATTGAAGATAACCTTTTCTTTTTAAATCAAAGAGGTCTCTATATCGACCAAGCAACAAGAAATACGTATAAAAATAATCAGATTATTAAAAATCAGGTTGGTGTTGAACTTTGGGCCAGCGCCAACGAACAAATCTTTAGCCTTAATCAAATTGAAGAAAACACCATCCCTGTTGCCACGCTTGGAGGCAAGGGCCGAAACAGCTGGCACCTTAATGAGAAAGGAAATCAATGGGGCAACGCCTTCCCTTTAACCGATTTGGACAGAGACGGCATTGGCGACCAGCCTATCACCTATTATTCTTCCTTAAACAAATTAATGGAAGAGCAAGAATTAACCTATCTATTTTTAAAAAGCCCGGCCATTGCCATTTATGAAAAAATGAATGAACTGTTTAACAATGATGAAGCTATTTTTGAGGATCCGTACCCTGTCCTTTCTGTATCCAAAGAAACGCAGAACTGGGTTTGGGGTGCTCTCGCGATTGTCATCGCTTGTATTATTTTATTAAAAGGGAGACATGTACTATGTTCTATATTTGGAAGGAATGGAAGGAGAACATAAGGGGAAAGGGATTGTGGTTTTTCTTAAGCATCATCATTCTCGTTTCGATTAGTATTCTTGTGCAATCTTCCGCACTTTCTATTGAACAAGGATTCTATATTCTCCTGATAAACTTATACGACTTACTGCTCTACTTCATCCCAATCCTTTGTCTCTTTCTTGGGGCTTTCTCGATTTTTCAGGAAAAGGAGCAGAAAACATTTGTCATGCTGCTATCGAAGCAGGATAGTCCGGGAAGTTTTTTACTAAAGAAAAGCATTGCGCTGCAAATCGTTCTGCTTGGTGTCGTGCTCGTTTGGTTTCTTATTTATTTAGCACCGGTGAAGTTCCTTTTCCAGATTGATTTCGGGAAGTATTTTGTTTTTCTTCTCGTCGTTCTCAGCATGACGTTTATTTTTACACAAATCGGAATCGCCATTGGTTCGTTCAGCCGCTCACGGATGCAAATTGTGGGGATTGCTATTTTCGTATGGTTTTACTTTTTCTTTATGCATGATTTCATGCTTTTATCCTTTTTGCCTGACGTTACTTATGACAATGTTAAGCTCTTTTCAGCTGTATTTTTCCTTAACCCGATTCAAACAGGAAGAATCTTTCTTGAAACTGGTTTAGAGGTAAATTCCTTTGACCATATGTCCAAGCTTTTGCAGTCCTTCATGTGGACAAAGCCGGGCATATTCATGTTCTTAAACTGGTTCGTTTTATCATTATTATCCTATTTACTTGCACTTGGATTGAACCGGAAGGAGGCAGCAGAATGATTGGTATTCAACAGCTGACGCAAACGTATGGAACGAAACTTGTCCTTGACCGTGTGGATTTATTTATTGAAAAAAATGAAGTATGTGCCCTTGTCGGTAGAAATGGCGCCGGGAAATCAACATTAATTCACAGCCTTCTTGGCCTTCTTCCTGTTAAACAGGGGAAAATCACGATTAATGGGAAACTGGCCTCAGGCAAAAAACGACCTCTCGGAGATATCGCTTATTTGCCTGAGAAATTTGCCCTTTATCCGACACTGACTGGAATGGAAAACATGATCTTTTTCGCCCAGGTTTCTACAAATAAAGCAGATGAAGCAAAAATTGCAGAAGTTCTTACATCTGTTCGGCTTTGGGATGATCGAAACGCCCCTGTTAAAGGCTATTCAAAAGGAATGCTGCAGCGGCTCGGCTTGGCGATTACCCTTTATCAGGATGCCCCTATTTTGATTCTTGATGAGCCGACAAGCGGCCTCGATCCGATGGGGAGAAGAGATGTATTAGAAGTACTGAAATCACTGCATGACAAAACGATTCTATTATCTTCGCATCACATGGATGAAATTCGACAAATTTGCTCCCATGTCGCTTTTTTAAACGAACATAAGCTTGAAAAGTTTACTGTAGATGACTTTATGAAACAGCAGAATTTAATGGAGGGGGTAACCTCATGAAAAAACTGTTCAGTATCAGCTTAGCTGCCATGCTTATACTCCTCGCTGGATGCGGCGCTAAACCTGATTATAAGGTAGAAATCAATCAACCTTTCGTTTATAAACAAAACCAGCCATCCACATTGGAAGTGTCCGTTACAGAAAATGACGAGGCAGCAACCGGACTTAAAATTCATGCCGACATGGCCATGCTTGATATGGACCACGGTACAAACGAGGTGGATTTAGAGGAAACAGAAGACGGCATTTACAGCGGCGAAGTCCAGTTGGAAATGGCGGGAAAATGGGAAATCGTTTTTACAATTGAAAAAGACGGCGAGAAGTCCGAAGAAGTTTTGGAATATGAGGTAGAGGAATCAAAAGGTGTCGCCACTGTGAATGGGGAGCTCATCACCCAACAGGATATTGATTTTTACCGTTTTATTAATAAACTCCATATCGCCATCGGCAAGGAGGAAAATGGGAAGAAGTTACAAGGAGAGGAATTGAAGAACGCCAATGCCTACCTTAATTCACAGGAAAAACAGATTGAAAACCAGAATACTCTCTTGACGCAGATTATCCGCCTAAGGGCGATGGCCATCCTCGGTGAGGAGAAAGGCTATAAAGCAGAGGAAGCCGAAGTGACAGCAGAGATTGATAAAATTAAGGCTCAATACGATCAATACGATGTAGCAAAGCAAATGATCTTGGAATACGGTGTCGAGAATTTCTGGACGAAGCAAGAGCAGCAATACCAATTAATCGTCCTTTCGCAAAAGGTGCAAAATGATGTCATCAACAAAGTAAAAAGTGAAAATCCTGATGTGAACGAACAGGAAATTCAATTCCAGGCTCAAAAGGAATATGAAGAACTGCTTGTTTCACAGGTGAATTCGCTTGAGATTAAAATATTGTAGGGGATGCAGACCGTGCCTTTGTTGTCTGGACAGAGGTGACGGTCCATTTTTTATATCTATTTATAAAGTCTTTGCCTCACGGGCACTATCAACCCCTTTTAGTTACCGTCAACTCCTTGTTCCTTGCCTTACGGGCACTATCAACCCCTTTTAGTTACTGTCAACTCCTTGTTCCTTGCCTCACGGGCACGAATTCGGCTCTTTATTTCCCATCAAACCTTTGAGCTTGGCTCTTCATCAAAAAATGAGTAAGTACTCACTTTTACTATTCCCTTTTCACTGCCGCCTGTGTATAATAGAGTGAGTAATCACTCACTATCCTTACAACAAAAATCCAGCACCCATTAACTAAAGGAGGTTTTTCACGATGACTACTGCCATTGCCGTCCGACAAGTAAACAAAGCATTCGGAAAAAAACAAGTGCTAACAAACATCAATCTGTCTGTAAATGAGGGACAGATTTTCGGACTTATCGGCCCGTCCGGTTCCGGCAAAACAACATTAATCAA
>CALGSR010000515.1 GCA_937902115.1 uncultured Bacillus sp.
CCAATAAATATCGATTGGGTATCTTTTTTTTCAAAAAAATTAAAGTTAATTTAATGATTAATAAATAGATTCTAAACCATTTCCTTTTATGTTATACGAATTAATTAGAGAAAGGTTTCATTTTCTTAAATTTTTTTTATTAAACTTTTTCTAATTGATTCTCAATTATATTACTAATAATGAAAATAAAACACCCATTATATCCCTCCTACTAGATAATTCCACCTAGAACGGGAATAACCCTTTCTTTTCTTGAAAATAATCGGTACAATATAAAAGAGATAACGTTTTCATTCATCATTTAACTTATTTGAATGGGGGATATAAATGGGGGCTTATATAGTAGACTTTCTCATTGTTGCTGGACTTATTATCGGGATTACGGCTATAAACGGGGTATTAGTCAATGGCTTCGGTGTGAAATTCATTGGAAGAAGACATAAATCCGAGTTTGTTGACAAATCTGCCAGTATACAAACTGGCTGGAAACAAGTCGGCGGCGGTCATAAAGGGAATTAAAAAACGATCTCTGTGAGATCGTTTTTTTTAATTCCTATCATCTAAATAAGAGCAAGCCCGCCCAACTTGCTAATTATAGGGAAATTTCTTATAATCCGTAGAAGTGATATTTATCGATGCTATGAAAATGTAGTACAATAAAGAAAATAGATTTACATAGAGTTTGTTGATAGTTTGGAGGATATGTAAAAATGAAAACGATTTTTTCCGGTATTCAGCCAAGCGGGACAATTACGCTTGGAAATTACATTGGAGCACTAAGACAATTTGTTGAATTACAGGACGAATATAACTGTTATTTTTGTATTGTTGACCAACATGCGATAACCGTTCCTCAAGATCCGGTTGTACTAAGAAAGAATATCCGTTCTTTAGCTGCTTTGTATGTAGCTGTTGGCATCGATCCAGAAAAGGCTACTTTATTTATTCAATCAGAGGTTCCGGCACATGCACAGGCAGCCTGGATGATGCAATGTATCAGCTACATCGGTGAGTTGGAACGGATGACACAGTTTAAAGATAAGTCAGCAGGGAAAGATGCCGTTTCAGCCGCTCTTTTAACCTATCCGCCGCTAATGGTTGCTGATATTCTTTTATACAGTGCGGATCTTGTCCCTGTCGGTGAGGATCAAAAGCAACATTTGGAACTGACTCGTGATTTAGCAGAGCGTTTCAATAAAAAATACAATGATATTTTCACCATTCCTGAAGTAAGAATTCCAAAAGTTGGAGCACGCATCATGTCACTGCAGGATCCAACGAAAAAAATGAGTAAATCGGATCCAAATCAAAAGGCATTTATCTCGATGCTTGATGATGCAAAACAAATTGAAAAGAAAATCAAAAGTGCTGTTACTGATTCAGATGGTATCGTTAAATTTGATATTGAAAATAAACCGGGTGTATCGAATCTGCTCTCAATTTACTCCATTTTCTCAGAAAAAACCGTAGCAGAACTAGAGGCTGAATATGAAGGAAAAGGATATGGGGCATTCAAGGGGGACCTTGCTCAAATCCTGATTGAAGCATTTTCACCCATTCAAGCAAAATATCATGAGTTAATGGAATCAAGTAAATTAGACGATATTCTCGATCATGGAGCTGAAAAAGCAAATACCGTTGCAAATAAAATGCTTAAAAAAATGGAAAGAGCGATGGGCTTAGGCCGAAAACGGAGATAATAAGAAAAGCGGAAGCGCCTTGAACAGCTCCGACAAACACAAGACGAGCCGGCATGAAGGCTGTTCTTTAGTAGCCTTCCTGACGGATTGGCTTGTGACCTCGAGGAGCTAGGCGCTGGAGCTGGACAATAGAAAAGCGGAAGCGCCTTGGACAATAGGAAAAAGAGCGGAGAATGATTCTCCGCTCTTTTTAATTCACTTTATGACCATGTTCCATATCCCAAAGTTTTTCAAAAAACGGCTGTCCTTTAATGATATTCTCACAAAAACTTTCATGTTTACTGCCCCAGCCTGCTTTTGATTCTTCATACAGCTGTTCCCACGCTTCATCAAAGTCTAAATGCTGAATCATTTGATATAAATCCGGTCTCCACTCTGTGTACCAGTATCTTACTTCAGCAACATTCTTCGATGAGTATAATTGATCGAGTGCCATGAATAAAAGCTGTTTTAGCTGTCTCTCTTTACGTGTCAGTCCACTCATCAAACTTGGCTGTGGCGAAAGAATATGGAATTCCTTCATTTGCTTCTGTCCAGGAGTAAAGGAAAAATGAACCGGTTCCTGGCCTTCCAACATTTCAAATGCCAGCTGCTCTTGACGCGGAATGAGTCTGCTTTTACGTATCGGGATCGTATACCCAATCGTGTCAATTGCCAGTATTCCTTCTCCGTCTGATATAACAAAGCAGTAATCGAGCTGGCAACGCTCATGATTTTTTCGTAAAAATGCCTTTTGATAAATTTCATCTAATAATTCCTTTGGAAGTTCTGCTAAGTCGTTTTCTATGTAGTTAAAAAGAACAGGGTCTATTTTCAATAAAGGTACTTGGTCAAGTAGTTCAACGCCATCATCTTTACGCCATTCATGAAAAAAGCATACATTATATCCATTCTCTTCCCCTTCAAACCAGTTAACCCACACATCATGTAGATACAACATTTATTAACCCCTCACTTCAACTAACTATTTGTCAATCAGTATAGGCAGATGGGTGTTAAATTATTCCTAAAAGTGTGCTTTCATCCATTTAATTTTCCTGATTTTCTCAGATGAAATGTAAGGAGGAAAGCTCCTTTCGAGACCCTCCCTTTATAAAAAGAAACAAGATTTTTTTAAAGATTAGCCATCAAAACGGGAAAGGGATATCCTCCGCCTTAAGGGTAAAAGAATCCTGTATTGTCCATGATTTCCTCTCTTTTTGGTTCATGACTAATTGGTAGCCAATCGCATAACCCAGCAGTTCGGGGTACCTCCCGAGCCCATACAGCAGTCTGTCGTGAAGAGGATGCGTTCGTTTAATTGTAAGATGGTCCATAATCACTTCTTTCCAATAATAGGCTAATTCCTCCTTTGAATAGAAGGTAGTCCATTTTGCATTGAAATCAGAACCGCAATACTTCGTTACGGCAAATTCAGCGAACCCCTCAATTACTATAGAATCCAAGAGTGTATAATCCTCCATCTGCTTCTGGCATCTGTTAAGACGGCATACATGATGGTATTCATGTATAATCAATGCCTCTAGTTCCTTTCTATTCTTTAGATCATTTAGAAAAAGAAACATTTTGTCTTTGAAAGAAACACCTGATTTTGCCGGTTCGGTTTCGTTTTGCCGTCTGTTTTTCGGAAAAATATAAACTGGGATATCAGGTCCACCCCATAGTTTCTGATAATGCTCATAGATATTCTTCGCTTTAAGCCATGTCTCCTTCTTGATTAACTCCCGAAAAGTATTCATTGCCATTCTGCCGGGACGGTACATGCCATAACGAAGCAAATATCGATACAATTCGCCGGGCGCCTCTACTTCAGAAGAAAGCAGTTTCCGGCATAGCTTTTCCGGATCGTAAAAATCTTTCTCCAGCCATTCATCTGTACGTTCAATCCCCATATTCCCGCCTCCTTTACCGATAACGTATGAAAGGAATCCAAATTTTGTTATCAGAAGCGAACTTTTACAACAAAAAAGAGACTGCTTCAGCAGCCTCTTTTTTAATTACTCATATTTTTTAAAGACAATCGTAGCATTATGTCCGCCAAAGCCAAGAGAAGTACTCATAGCCGTTTTAATTTCCTGCTTTCTTGCCTCGTTTGGAACATAATCTAAGTCACAATCCGGATCAGGGGTTACATAATTGATCGTAGGTGGAATGATCCCTTCTTTAATAGCTTGTACAGAAAAAATAGCTTCCACTCCGCCTGCAGCCCCTAGTAAGTGGCCTGTCATTGATTTAGTAGAACTGATTGCAAGCTTACTAGCATGCTCAGCAAAAACTTCCTTCATCGCAGCTGTTTCAAATTTATCATTATAAGCTGTACTTGTTCCATGTGCATTGACATAATCAATTTCATTCGTTTCAAGCCCGCCGTCCTTGATTGCCATTTTCATTGCGCGCGCACCGCCTGCAGGAGCCGGAGCTGTAATATGATAGGCGTCACCAGTTGAACCATAGCCAACGATTTCAGCATAGATTTTCGCTCCGCGTGCCATTGCATGTTCCAATTCTTCTAAAACTAGAATTCCCGCACCTTCCCCGAGAATAAAACCATCCCTGTCTGCATCAAATGGACGGCATGCTGTTTGCGGATCCGGATTTGTACTTAATGCCGTATTGGCACAAAAGCCGGCAATGGACATTCTAGTGATTGGTGCCTCAGCACCTCCGGTAACCATGGCAATCGCATCACCACGCTGAATCACTTTGAATGCATCTCCAATTGAGTTGGTACCGGTCGCACATGCTGTAACGGTACATGAGTTAAATCCTCTTGCACCAAGTGTGATCGATACTTGACCAGTTGCCATATCCGGAATTAGCATTGGAACAAAGAATGGACTTACTCTACGGTAGCCTTTTTCTAAGAACGTTTCGAACTGATTCTCAAATGTTTCCATCCCGCCAATACCTGAACCAATCCAGACACCGATTCGTTCTGAATTTTCCTCTGTAATTTCTAATCCTGCATCCTTAACTGCCATAACGGATGCAGCTACGGCAAATTGCGTAAAGCGATCCATTTTCCGTGCATCTTTTTTCGTCATAAATAACGTCGGATCGAAATCTTTTACCTCAGCAGCCACTTTTGCCGGAAAATCATCGGCATTCACTCTTGTTAATGGTCCAATTCCCAAAACTCCCTGAATCGCATTGTTCCAAGTCGTTTCAGCATCATTGCCAAGCGGCGTGACAGCTCCAACCCCCGTAACTACAACTCTTCGCTTTTCCATTCAAAAACATCTCCTTCTAACCTATATCAAATTCGCCCCGCCGAATTTGCGCCCGGACTTTTCTCGAGCTTGCTCGAGAAAATACCGTTAAAAAATCCGAGGCATCCGCCGGAGGCTTACCTTTATTCAGCCGGGGTTTGAACCCCCACTGAATTGAAATATCATTTGCATTCATCCCCCACTTTTAGAAGTCGAGGACTTCTGCTGAATGAAGTTAGCTCCTTAATGAATTAAGATTAACGTCCCCAGCGCAGGGCAATAGCTCCCCATGTCAATCCTCCACCAAAGCCTACCATTACAATCACATCATCATCCTTGATTTTACCTGCTTCAACTTCCTCTGCCAAAGCGATTGGAATAGAAGATGAAGACGTATTTCCATATTTTTTAATCGTTTTCGACATTTTTTCATCAGGCAAACCTAACCGTTGGCGGGATGCCTCCATAATACGGATATTGGCTTGATGCGGGATAAGGAAATCAACATCTTCCTTTTTCAGTCCGGCTTTTTCAATAACATTTACACTGCTATCAGCCATTTGGCGCACGGCAAATTTAAAGACTTCCCTGCCATTCATAATAATATACTCATCCTGATATAAATGCTTTGCACCGGCACCATTAGCACCAAGCTCAAACGACAAAATTCCGCGTCCCTCCGACACTTTTCCCATTACAACTGCACCGGCACCATCACCAAACAGGACAGCTGTATTCCGATCTTTCCAGTCCGTAATTTTTGAAAGCTTTTCAACACCTACTACGAGTACATGCTTATATGCTCCGCTTTCAATAAATTGCTTTGCCGTTACCACCCCATACATAAATCCGGCACAAGCTGCCCCTACATCCATTGCAGCAGCTCTTGATGCGCCCAAACGCTCCTGGATGGTACAAGCAATTGATGGAAATGGAGTATCTGCTGTAACAGTCGCAACGATAATTAAATCAATATCTTCAGCAGTTAGATTTGCATTCTCTAATGCTTTTACAGCGGCATCATAGGCCATATCAGATGTTTTTGTTGTATCATCTGCAATTCTGCGCTCTTCAATCCCCGTTCTCGTACGAATCCATTCATCATTGGTATCGACTATTTTTTCTAAATCAAAATTGGTTAAGATTTTTTCGGGTAAGTATCTCCCAATTCCTAAAATTCCAGCGTTCATTCTATCCAGCTCCTTTATAGTCCTTCTATTATAATAGAATTCAATGGCTTATTCTTCTTTACTAGTCCATTATATTAGTAAATGTTATGACTTGGTACTAATTTTAGCAAAAAACAGAGTGCCTACGCAACATTATTTAAAATTACTACTCCGTCCAGAGAAAAAATTTAAAATGTCCATTCACTTTCTCTCAATTCCTCATAGTTTAATAAGAGGTAAAGGGAGGTTGGAAAAATGGATAAGGAGCACCGCAATGATTCGCAGCAAGAAAACAGCGACCCACTGACTAATTTTATGTTTGGCGGAAGAATGAACGGTAGAGAACAAAAAGGCAGGAATGTTGATGCAGAATCCCTTTTTCAGGAAAGGAAACAGCATGCGGATGATTGGTTTATTGGAAAAGGTAGCCATGGTACTGAAAAAAAGAAGCAAGCTGAATCAGCCGGCGAAGAGATCCCGCTTTTAGACTTCTTGAGTCAGGTTGATATGGAGAAACTAGCCGGAAGCATTGATTCACTCATGACAACAGCAACACAGTTTAAACCCCTCATCAAGCAAGTTTCCCCACTGCTAAAAAAATGGATAAAATAATCAGCAAAATGCTGGCCCAAAATAGTTACTATGGACCAGCATTTTGCCGTATTTTCTTTATTAGGGCATTACCTTCTTCTCCCTAACAAGTTAAATAAATGCTCCTTTTGTTTTCTGGTTCCTTCTTTTGGCTCGGTTTCTCCGGCTTGTAGGATCAAAAAATCATTCTCCGCAGGAAATTTAGAACTTATTTTTGATTTGTCAATTTTATCGGGTCCCATTAATTTCCGCCAATTATCTTTCAGCATACTTCTTACTACATATCTATTCCTTCCCTTTTTTTCAAGATTCGTACATATCGCTGTTATCGCATCTTCAATATAGACGGCATCTTCTGTCCATTCTCTCTCACTGATGAGAAGGTCTTTATTTGGTTCGTATAAGGATTGCTGCAGAGCAAATATTAACGGCTGCCATGGCCCGTATATGGATGGCAAATAAAAAAAGGAAGATTTTATCTTCCTATCCTTTTCAATCGATTGAAGAAAGGGAAACCGACGTTCAACCCTTTCCCCGCACATTTGAATCGGTAACAGCATGACCAAACTAGTCATTTCAACTCCCGCTACTTGATTTTCTATAGCAGAGACCAAATTTGCTTCTTCTCCCCTTACATAACTGCTGTAATAATCAATAAAAATATGTGTATTCACCAGACCGTTTTCGAGTTTAAGTGCAGATAAATCCCTTTCCGTAAAGTTACTATTCCTGCCAATGGATAATTTCTTTTCCTCAATAAAAAGGTCTGATTCGTCGATTTCTGTATCGACACCGATCACTTCTATTCCTTGCTCAAGAAATTTTAGGCACAAATGAAATCCTAAATATTCATAAATACCGATAATAATTGCCTTGTCCATGAAAAATCCTCCCCGAACACATAAAGATTCCAGATATTCTATCCTATGCAGCGGGGATTGTATTTATTTCATCTCGTATACCATTTTACTCCGTTTCAGCCTTTATATATCCTCATGTAATTTAAAAAATTGAATCATTTGCTTCGATAATTGCTGCTTTTTCTCAGGAACCATATAACATACAGAATAAGGTCTTTTTGCGTCTTCCCATTTAACAGATAATTCTTTTAAAAATTGTGATTGTTTATAGCTGCGATTATCTGACAGTACATGAATAACTTTCATTGGGACCGTAGAATTTAAACATGAATATTCATCTAAATCCTCAAGTTTTTTTAAGAATTCCTGGTATTTTATTTCATGGGAAAGTTCTAATTCACGAATTAACCTTTTATAAAAAAATTTACGATCCTTCTCAAGTTCTAAATGATATTTTAATGAAAAGATAGGATTAATTAAAAAAATGGAGCGAATCGATGAGTTCATATCCTGCAAAAGTTTTAGTGCTACTAATGCTCCCATTCCTTCTGCAATGATATGAACCTTCTCATTCAGTATTTCCATCCGAATCACATATTCATAAAGTCTACTAGCTAATCTGCAGGCCTTATCACTTCCCCAATTTTTCCCATACAGGTTGCTGTAAAATATCGTATATCCCGCTTCACGAAGATTGTTAATTTGTAATTTCTTTCCTTCATTTTGCAGCCAAAAGCTCGTATTCCGATCAACAAAATGTCTTTCATCCCCAATGATAAGGATACCGAAACCCTGAGGTTTTTCGGGATAGTGAATGATGTTCCATTCGGTATCTAATCGAAAGTTCCGGCTCTCCATTGGATCTCCCTCCTTGCATGAATTGAAATACATCCAAACCCTTTCCAGCGAAAAATTCATTCTATATGCCATTTCAGGGAATAATTAACTGTCATTAACTAATGTATGTGGACGTTTGTAAATTGAATGGGAATCTGCCTAATGATAGGGTTTTGTTTTCTTTATTTAAGCTGCAGACCCTCTAGGTTTAATTTCGGAGTAGAAAAGTTGTCAGAATTACATTTAATATTTGAAGCTAATATGCTAAGATGAATAAGGATATTATAATGCGTGAGGTGAATTAAATGCGATATTTTTGGGCCATATTCTGGGCTTTTCTTTTGATGCAAATGCTTACATATGTTGCTAGTTCCATGATAGGTGTTGCGTACGACGTAAAAACTGGAACAATCCTGGCAGTCGTATCCGTTATCGTGATTTTTGCTATTTCGGCTGTTCTGCCAAAAAACGTACCAGGCGAGGACAAAACAGCACATTAATCTCATGTTGAAAGGCTGACCCGCTACACGCTGGGTCAGCCTTTTGTCTGTTTTAAAATGTTCTTACTTAATATCGAGGCTAATTTCCTCGTTTTCTACGATAATAGTCACTTCTTGATTTTCATGAACGTCTCCGGCAATGATGGCCCGGGCAAGCTTCGTTTCCACATTTTTTTGGATAAATCGTTTAAGTGGACGCGCGCCGTACACAGGGTCAAAACCATGCTGGGCTAGATATTCCTTTGCATCGTCATTAATAGTTAATTTAACCTGCTGTTCTTGTAATCTTTCTTGTAACTCTTTCATTAATTTAACAACAATCAATTTAATATTCGCCAAAGTTAATGGTTTGAAGAGAATAATCTCATCTACCCTGTTAAGAAATTCGGGACGAAAGTGATTTTTTAACTGTCCCATCACTAAATCCTTTGTTTCAGATTTGATTTCTTCTCCGCCGTCATGACCGTCCAATAAAAATTGCGATCCAATATTCGATGTCATAATAATGACGCTATTTTTAAAATCTACTGTACGTCCCTGCGAATCGGTAATCCTGCCGTCATCAAGCATTTGCAGAAGGATATTGAATACCTCCGGATGTGCTTTTTCTATTTCATCAAGAAGGATAACGGAATATGGCCTTCTTCTGACCGCCTCTGTCAATTGTCCGCCCTCTTCGTATCCGACATACCCTGGAGGTGCACCAATTAATCTGGAAACAGAATGCTTCTCCATATATTCAGACATATCGATGCGAATGATTTGTTCTTCACTGTCAAATAAGCTTTGCGCTAACGCTTTACCAAGCTCCGTTTTCCCCACTCCTGTTGGTCCGAGGAAAATGAACGAACCAATCGGTCGGCGCGGATCTTTAATTCCTGCTCTTGCTCTTAATACTGCATCTGACACGAGCGAAACAGCTTCATCCTGGCCAACAACCCGTTCATGTAAAATATTCTCAAGGCGCAGAAGTTTCTCTCTTTCCCCTTCGACAAGCTTCACCACGGGAATTCCAGTCCAGCGGGCCACGATGTCGGCAATTTCATCCTCTGTAACCTCTTCCCGTAATAACCTTTCACCTTGGGCTTCCTTCACTTCTGCTTCCATTTGTTTTAATTCTTTTTCCAAAGCAGGAATCCGGCCGTGGCGCAATTCTGCAGCCTTGTTTAAATCATACTCATTTTCAGCATGCTCTAATTCCCGGCGCAGTTTTTCCAATAATTCGCGTTTTTCCTGCACCCTATGAATGCCCTCTTTTTCCAGCTGCCATTTTGCCTTCATCGCATTTGCCTGTTCCCGCAAATTCGCTAATTCCTTTTGCAATGAAACAAGCCTTTCCTTGCTGGCTTCATCCTTTTCTTTAGCTAAGGCAGCCTCCTCTATTTCAAGCTGCATAACCCTTCTTGTTACTTCATCCAGCTCGGAGGGCATCGAATCAATTTCTGTGCGAATCATCGCACATGCCTCATCGATTAAGTCA
>CALGSR010000516.1 GCA_937902115.1 uncultured Bacillus sp.
AACTTTTGAAGTTGAACAAGGCCAACGTGGCCCACAAGCTGCAAACGTTCAAAAAGCTTAATATTAGCAAATGGCAGACCCTAAATGAAGGGTCTGTTTTTTTATGTGTTTAAATTGTTTTTATCCGTATCATGGGACAGTAAGGTTTCCAATTCAAGAGAATAAAAGGAACAAAAGACTCTTTATCAACAGGGAAAAGGGGAGTTAATTGGTTATTCTGGTCCAACAGGTTCCATAGCATTTTAATATCCCGAGAAGGATATGTTTTTTTTGTTGGAGATGTCAATCAAATGGAAAACTCAGCAATCCCTGTAAGGCTGGCGATGCGACTTGCCACGTCTATGAAATCATGAAGACTAAAAGTAACTTAGATTAATTGGGGTGGGCGCGAATCAAGCATTAAGGACTGCAGCAGCAGTCTTTTTTTCTTGTCTTTAACAGGCTGGACGGAATAGTGGAATAGGCAGGAAAGTTGTAGGGAAATATTGTAAATATTAGCTTTCCTTGAAATAATTATTATTGAATGGAAGTTTACTTTTATCATAGAGAGTAAAATGTTTGATAAGAGAGTAATCGAGAAGAGGGGGCTTGTAAATGGCGGAAGGGGGTTCGAAGTTAAAAGTGATTTTAAAGAAAAAGAGGGCTTAAACTTATGAGCGCAATTCCAAAGGGCGGAAGTGTTTAAGTAATTAAAGAATAGAGGTGCATTAGTTTGAAGTATTGGCTGTTATCTTTTGGAATTATTATTACTCTTATTTTCGGTGGGGGATTTTTAATTCGATTGGTGCGAGATGGAGATTTCTATATTGCTGAGTTTGTTTGTGGGATTATTGGTATCATTATTTTACTATTAGGGTTATTTAAAAAGGGCTCAATGAAGCTGTGAGTACTTTTAGCTTGCGCCCTCCGTTACGTCATACGTTAATCTGTAATTACAATACTGATGGAGGGATAGTTAGATGGAAAATCAAGAATTTATTTTCACAATAAGCGAATTTGGAAAGCGTTCGAGAACAACGGTACGGACATTAAGGTTTTATCAGGAATTAGGATTACTGGCACCAGCAAAGCAAAATAGTTCTGGTCACAAGTTGTATGGGTTTGAAGAGCTAGCGAAGCTGCAGCAAATTCAGTCTTTAAAATTCTTGGGATATTCATTACAGGAAATCAAAAACTTAATTGATACTGAATCGGATGTTTCTAAACAACTTGAAAAGTCGTTGCCATGGCAACATAAGCTCCTTATAGAAAAGAGAAATGAATTAAATCGAGCCATTGAAGCAATAGAGCGTGTACAATTCCTTTTGGATGAAGGGAAGCCTATCACATGGACAGTTTTAAGTTCACTTCTCTTTCAGATGGAAAATGAACAAGATCAAATAGAATGGGTGAAAGAATACTGTTCAGAAGACATCGCCGAACAATTTTTCTCACTCCCTAAAGAACAGCGACACCAAATGGATATAGAAATGTTAGACTGGTTAGCAACATTGAAAAAATTGATACGAGATGGGGTTTCTCCACAATCGCCAGAGGCATTTGAGGTGGCTGTAAAATTGTCAGAAATTGCAACAAAGCATGTAGAAAACAAAGAGGAACTAGCCGAACAAATGGAGAAAGCTCTCGAATCAATGGAAGCTGATACAGTGGATTTTAAGTTCCCTACCATTTTAACACCGGAAGAAGAGGCCTTTTTAGAGGAAATAGGAAAGTCGATTAAAGCGTTATATGACGCTGAGCAAAAGTAAAGCCAAGCTTTTTAAACAGAATATTTTCCAAGTAGCTGTAGGCAACATTGAAACAATATTCAAGAGAAGGGTGCGGTCCTGGAACAAGGATCGCACCCTTTTCATTTAATAAGTAATCTCCGGTAACCGGCGTTGGAATATTAAACAATCGAGCACAAGACATTGACAATGATGTGCTGCTCAAGCTGCCCATTTTCAATGTCTTTAAAAAGTTAACAGGATTGTTTGGAAAAGGTAATAAAAGAACTGGGGATTTACTGTAAAATATAATTAGAAATGAATAATTTTGAAAAGGAGATTCTTTCAGCCTTTTATCAATAAATAGAGGGGGGATTGAGGGTGAGATTAATTATTTATATGATTATTGGAATAATTCCTGGCTTTTTACTTGGAGAACAACTGGGTATTTTAATCGGCATTATTGGCGGATTTCTTTTATATATAATTGACCAATTAAATAAACTAATTGACAAATTAGAGAGCTTAAATTCGATAATGAAAAGGGAAGAGAAATAGTCATTTACGAGGAGCTGGTTTAATGAAAAGATTTTTGTTCCTAACACTGTTGTTAAGTCTATTATTGGTATCAGCTTGTACGAATGGAAAAACGCAATCATTAGAAGAATTTTATAGGGATGAAAAGATTGAAAATGTAGATAAAGTCATTATTCAAGATGGCTCGACTGGTGCTTCAAAAACAATAACTAAACAAGAACAAATTGATGAATTTCTATCTCAGATTAAAGATATAGAGTTTACTCCACAAGATAATCAAGAAAAACGTGAGGGATGGCGATATGGTGTTGCTCTTTTTGATGGCGAAAGAGAATTTAAATTCACGCTAAGTGAAATTGGCAATACTTATTATGATTCAAACCCGGACATACATCCGATTGTTGATGATTTTTATAAAAACCTCGATGTCCAAGAGGAATAATATTTTTAATTATCTATTCGCAAGGAGGCGCATTTTTTTTAGCAAGAATTGCGCTTATTCTCGTTTTTGGGCCATTTAAAGACAACTATGCAAAGGGTGGTTTTTCATTCATTCTCTGGAAACTGGGAGGAAACTCTGATTTTTCAACCCTCTACTCAAACAGTTTCGAGGAAAGAATAATTAATGGCAAAAAGGCGGTCTTTATTAATCAAGACATTGGTAACGACAATGTAATGTTTGACAGAAAGGTCTTTCTTCTATTTGAGGAAGAGGGGATGATGGTTGAAACCTATATTGGAACCGATGTAAATGAAGCACAAATGATGAAAGTCATGGAGAGTCTTTCACTTGAGCAAACATCAGAGGAAAATGCATCATTGACGACTGATTATGATCAGGCCCTATTAAACAATGTGAATGAAGCAAGAGAAGTAAACGTCATTCCTTTGAAAAAATACAGCAAACAACTATTTAGTGTTGGTCAAACGATTCCGGTAACCATGGGTAACAGCAAACTTGAATATGTTATAGAAATAGTTGAAGTCTTTGATTCAATCATAGCTTTTAAACAAGAGAACTTTAATGATTTTGGATTAGAAAAACTAAGTGAAAATAAGGCTTTAGATCAGACGAAGACATTGATACCGTACAAACGGGATGTATATAAACTGGGAAATGGCAAAGATTCAATCGACGTATTAGTAGGGTCTCAATTTGTGAAACCTAAATTTATCTACCTGACAACAACAGTGAAAAATTAACGGGAAACAAGCAACACAAGAAATATATAGGACTCCGTCCTTACAAGTGCTTAAATCTGAATATAATGCTTGGAACTATGCTGGAGAAGATGGAATCGCAGAAGAAAGTATTATGACACACGAAGTTAATTATCTAGAACCTCACGGAAATGGAAAAAGCTTTTACAATATTGGCAGTATCAAGCCAGGACAAACAATGAAGATTAACTTAGGATATTTTGTAGATGAGGATAAACTGAATTCAATCTTTCTTGATGCTTTCTATTACAGTGGGGTTAGTGGCAAAAAAGATATGAATGCGGAAAAGCGTTGGTGGATTGATATTCGTCAATAGTAAGAACAATAGTAGAAAATGGTATAAAGGTAATAACCTTTTAGTGAAAATATTCTAAAATGGTAATGAAGGAGGGAAAAAGATGCCGTTTATTAAACGATTTCTTGCTCTTGCTGTATTTTTATCACTGTTATTTATATTCGGGTGTAGTAACGATGCAGAAGAAAATCAAATAAACTTCGGTTTAGTAGCAAGTGAAAAAACTTTACCTACGGATTTTAATGAAATAGCATTTGAGAGGAGCACCACACCTTATTTTCAGTACTTAATAAAAAAGGCCGTTAATCAGTCTGAATTTGAAGAAATCTGGAATATATATGGATTTGAAAAAAAATCATCCATTGTAGATCTTAATGAGAAGGATGTTCTATTCATTGGAGTTCAGGAGTCGGGGAGTTGCCCCTATGAGATTAAAAATATTAATCTAAGCTCAGACAAAAAAGATTTGAGAGTGTCTTTATCAAAACCAGATGGAGCTTGTACTACTGATGCAACCCCAAGAACATTTGTTATTGAACTTGATAAGGAAGTTTCAAAAGACTTGAAGAATATGATAATCGTTGAAAGTGGTACGGACACAACTGTTCCAATTGATAGGAACTAATTTTGAATTATGTTTTAGCTATTCCAAAAACGGGTCATTGCATAAAAAAGGAACCGGCAAAAGTAAACAATTTGATTCTTTTGTTGGTTCCTTTTTTAAAATATGAAATCTAAAGTAGCCAAAATGTTTCTGGTGACTATTCAAATTCATGCTTACGCCCTTTGAAAAAGTCGTAGAAAAATTTAACATTTTCAAGTTCGCTCCATTTATATGTTTTCAAAAGGGGAGCGTCAAGGTTATAAAATTTAGCATTTAGTGTTCCCAACATAAATGGAGAATGTGTCGCAATAATAAACTGACAGTTAAAAAATCTTGCCAGATTATTGATTTCTTCCGCCAACTGAATTTGGTTTATAGGTGAAAGAGATGTTTCAGGTTCATCGAGCAGGT
>CALGSR010000517.1 GCA_937902115.1 uncultured Bacillus sp.
AAGATCTAAACGTGCCTCCGCCTCCTGTAGTAAAACTAAACAAATCGATTCCATTAATGGAAACTTTCGAAGGAGCAACAACGCTTGCATTTGTTGCGGAAGATATGGGTGGACCGGAAAAGAGTGCAATTATAGGAAACCCGGTACCACTGCCAATAAATGAGTCCTCAAAAGTTTACCGTTACTGGAAATCTACTGGTTTCTACAGCAATTTATCGTTCACTGCAACGGATTATAAATTTGATCTTACTACGGTTAACAAAGTTAAAGTGAAAGTATTTATTCCTTCTTTCAATGATTATACAACTGAATATGCGGTTGCTGGCGATTGGATTTCAAATAAAAAACTTAAACCGCAGTTGGCTGTTAAACTACAGAACAGTGAAAAGGGAGGTGATGCATGGCAAACGCAAACGGAAATAGTAAAGGCCGATTTGCAGATGGATAAGTGGATTGAGCTGGAATTTGATTTCAACGGAGTAAAAGATAGAAAGGATTATGATAAAATTGTAATACAGTTTGGCGCGGAAGGGCATGCCGGACCAGGCTTCTTCTACTTTGATGATTTTAGTTTTAATAATTAATTGTTTTTAATTTAAAGTAAGGAGGCTGCTGAACCGAAATCGGCAGCCTCAACTTTCAACTATGAAAAAAATGAATTCGATGTTATTGTTTGTATTTACATTACTTATGGCGTGTGGAGGAAGTAATCTTCCAATTGATGGTAATCACAAACCGGGTGTGGAAGTGAAATGGGAAATTTCGCCGACAACTACTACTTTTTCATCTACTGGCGAAACAAAATCCATTATAGTTAAGGCGAATGGTGATTGGACGGTTTCTTCTAATCAATCGTGGGTGACAATGTCTCCAAATAAGGGTGGAAACGGGGAAATGATTGTCAAAATTACGGCTTTGGCAAATATACAAGAAGCTGTGCGTAATACTGAACTTTTGTTTGTGTCAGGGAAATATTCGTATAAATATACGGTAAACCAGGAAGCTGGCAAGCCAATTAATTATGTACCCGATGGATATAACCTTAAATGGGCGGAAGAATTTAATGATGCACGTTTGACTGGAGGAAAACCTTCATTGCCAAATACAACAAAATGGTGGTACGAAAATTTGGCTAAAGGGTCAGTAAACAATGAATTACAAACTTATGTGAGTGGAGTCAAAGGAACTGATACGGTAGCGGCAATATATGATGGTACTTTGAAAATAATGGCAAAGAAAATAGGAGGTGAGGTGTATTCGGCTCGTATCAACACTATTGAAAGCTGGACTTATGGGTATTTCGAAGCCAGATTACGAATGCCTACTGGAAAAGGAACATGGCCTGCCTTTTGGATGATGCCTAAAAACTTCAATAAATGGCCGGATGATGGAGAAATTGATATCATGGAATATGTTGGTTACGACCCAAATGTGGTGCATGCGTCTATTCATACAAAAGCATATAATCATACTATCGGAACGCAAAAAACTGCGCAAAAAAGAATTGAAAATGCTGAAACACAATTTCATATTTATGCTGTGGAATGGACGGAGGATTATATCAAAGGATTTGTAGATGGGGTGGAATATTTCAAGTTTGATAATGATAAAACAAACAACAAGTCAACATGGCCTTTCAATGCTCCTTTTTATTTGAAACTGAATCTTGCCTGGGGAGGCGACTGGGGTGGGGCTCAGGGAATAGATGAGTCAAAATTGCCTGCTACATACGAGATTGATTACGTGAGGGTTTATCAGAAATAAGGATATCTAAATGGCACGGAGTTTCTTCTTTGTGCATAAAATTTTTTTATTATGAAGAAATATAGTCTTTTACTTTTAGTTGTCTTAGGACTTGTTGCTTGTAATGGAAGCAAAAACAATGCATCTAAAAATAACTTGGATGCAACTATCGAAAAGAGAATTGACAGTGTGATGTCAAAAATGACGCTTGAAGAAAAAGTTGGACAAATGGCACAGTTTACTGTTGATGTAATCGGAAAAGGTGGTAATCTTTATTATAGCGACGAGCCTTTTGAAATCGATCAGGCAATGCTTGATACGGTTATAGGGAAATATAAAGTTGGATCAATACTGAATACTAGCAACAATAGGGCGCGAACTACTGAGGTATGGGAAAAAACAATCAAAACAATACAGGATAAAGCAATTGAGGTGACGGGCATTCCGGTTATATATGGTATTGATGCAATTCATGGAGCTACTTATACGGCTGATGCAACCTTTTTTCCGCAGGAAATAGGAATGGCTGCGACATTCAATACGGATTTAATGGAAAATGGATCGAGAATTTCTGCCTATGAAACAAGAAGCAGCAATATTCCCTGGGTCTTTAGTCCTACAATGGACTTGGGACGCGATGCTCGATGGTCGCGCCAATGGGAAAGCTTTGGAGAAGATGCGTACTTGAATGCACAAATGGCGGTGGCTTCTGTAAAAGGATTTCAAGGGGCTGACAGAAATGCTGTTGGTAACAATAATGTGGCGGCGTGCTTAAAACACTATTTGGGTTATGGGGTACCGGTTTCAGGAAAAGATAGAACTCCAGCGGTTATAAGTGAATCTGATTTGCGCGAAAAATTCTTTGAACCGTTTCGTGCGGCTGTTGTTCAAGGGGGTGCATTGTCTGTCATGGTTAACTCTGGAATTATTAATGGGGTTTCAACACATACTGATCATAGGCTGATAACTGAATGGTTAAAGGACGACCTGAACTTCGATGGGGTTGTAGTTACTGACTGGGCCGACGTGCAGAATCTTCTGTCAAGGGATCATGTGGGTGCTGATTATAGGGAAGTGGTAAAAATTGCTATCAATGCGGGGGTGGATATGGTAATGGAACCGTATAACCTTGCTTTTTGCCCGACTTTATTGGGTTTGGTGAATGATGGCGAAATTTCTATGGAACGGATTAATGATGCTGTAAGAAGGGTGCTTAGATTGAAATTCAGACTTGGATTATTCGATCGCCCTTATTGGTCAAGAAACGATTATCCTGATTTCGCAAGCAAAGAGCATGAGGCTGCTGCTAAAACGGCTGCTGATGAATCGATAACTTTGCTGAAGAATGATAACAAAATTCTCCCTTTTAAACAAAATCCAAGAATCTTGGTGACGGGACCTAACGCTAATTCTATGCGTACCCTGGATGGGGGATGGAGCTACTCGTGGCAAGGGGAAAAAGTGGAGGAGTTCGCTGTAAAATACAACACAATATTTGAGGCTTTGCAAAAGAAATTTGGTGAGAAAAATGTGCGGTATGAACCAGGGGTGACCTACAAAATGGATGGGGCTTATTATGAGGAGAACGAACCGCAAATTCAAAAGGCAGTGGTTGCTGCTGCGGGAGTGGATTATATTGTTCTTTGTGTGGGCGAAAACTCTTATTGCGAAACACCCGGTAATTTGGATGAACTGACACTGTCCAAAAATCAAAAGGAACTGGCAATGGCACTGCAGAAAACAGGAAAGCCTGTAATTCTTGTGCTAAATGAAGGGCGACCGCGACTGATTCGCGAAATAGAAC
Organism: uncultured Bacillus sp.; assembly: GCA_937902115.1. GTDB lineage: Bacteria > Bacillota > Bacilli > Bacillales > Cytobacillaceae > Bacillus_BD. The sequence continues at coordinate 3,548 of CALGSR010000517.1, forward strand.
TAGGTTCAAGGGCGATAATTCAAACGTACTTGCCTGGTAATTTTGGAGCTGATGCTCTGGCTGATATTTTGGCCGGGGATGTTAATCCAAGTGGAAGATTGCCTTATACTTATCCTAAATATGAACAAAGCTTGATAGCATACGACCATAAACCGAGCCAAAATATCGAGGGAAAAATGGAGGGGGCTTACGATTATGGGGCTGAAACAGCGGTTCAGTATCCTTTTGGATTTGGACTAAGTTACACAACATTTGAATATTCTAACTTGTCTGTGGATAAGTCTACATTTGCTTCGGGTGATGAAATGAAAGTGACGGTGGATGTGAAAAATACGGGCGAAATGATAGGAAAAGAGGCGGTTATGTTGTTTAGCAGCGATCTGGTGGCTGCACTTACTCCTGATGTCAGAAGGTTAAGGGCTTTCCAAAAAATAGAACTTAAACCGGGTGAATCAAAAACAGTGACGCTTAATCTGCTTGCTGATGATCTGGCTTATGTTAACGAACTTGGCAAATGGTTCCTTGAAAAGGGTGATTTTAAACTACAAGTGGGAAATCAAATTACAAAAATCACTTGCACGGAATCAAAATTATGGGAAAAACCGAATAAGTAGGACTCATTAGCGTGACAGGATATAAATAGGGGAGTGGTTTCGAGAGAAAATACTCTCCTATATATGTTTATTCAATAATGGTTCTAAAGAAATTATAATTAATCTTGTTATATTTGTAATTATCTTTAATGAATTACTAAAAATTGTGTTTATGGGATCTAATATTTTTGCTGTTCAAAAACCATCAGAAAGACTTGCTTCTCTTGATATTTTACGCGGATTCGACCTTTTTATGTTGGTCTTTTTTCAACCTGTTTTTGTGAATTTATTTAACCGATGGGGAGAGAATCCAGTGGTTGGATTTTTATTGAGACAATTTGAACATGGCGACTGGATTGGATTCAGACCATGGGATTTGGTGATGCCGCTGTTCTTGTTCATGGTGGGTGCGGCAATGCCTTTCTCTTTTGAGAAGTATAAGAATGATCCAAATAAATCGCATATCTATAAAAAAATCTTTCGAAGATTCATAATTCTGTTTATTCTGGGTATGGTGGTGCAGGGTAATCTACTGGGACTGGATCCCAAACAGTTCAGACTTTATTCTAATACGCTGCAATCAATTGCTGTTGGATATCTGGTATCGGCTCTTTTCTTACTGAAATTATCTAATAAAAACCAGTTCATCGCAACGGCAGGTTTACTTGCTGGATATTGGG
>CALGSR010000518.1 GCA_937902115.1 uncultured Bacillus sp.
GAAATATTGAATCGATTTCTTCTTTATTCGGCTATACCGTTTCGATGTCAAAAGCGAAACCTACCAACTCTGAATTTATCGCAATGGTGGCTGACAAACTTCGTCTTGAGCACAGAGCATCTTAAACAAATAGGTGAAGGGAAGAAAAGATGACTTTAATTTTCGCCCATAGAGGATTCTCGGCGCTTTATCCGGAAAACACCATGCTAGCCTTTATGAAGGCAGAGAAGACCGGTGTGGATGGAATTGAACTGGATGTTCAATTAACAAAAGATCAAGAGGTTGTCGTGATTCATGATGAAAAGGTCAATCGGACGACAGACGGTACGGGATATGTCAAAGAACTCACCTTCTCTGAAATGAAAAGACTGAATGCAGGAAGCAAAAGAATACTCCTGAAAAAAGTTTCCGTTCCTTCCTTGCGGGAAGTGCTGGAATGGCTGACAACCAATCATCTCATTTGTAATATTGAATTAAAAAATAATGTATTTGTTTATGAAGGAATGGAAGAAAAGGTGATCCAACTGATTCGTGAATTCGGATTATCGGATCGAATCATCTTATCTTCCTTTAATCATTATAGTCTTGTTCAGTGCTGCGAATTGGCACCGGAAATTGAGACAGCTCCACTGCTGTCGCAAAAAATCTATCAGCCATGGGTCTATGCCGCCTCCATTGGTGCTGGGGGAATTCATCCGAAGTATGCAACCCTTTCGGATGATATTCTTGAACAGTCCATTGCCAATGGTATCGCGGTCAGGCCTTATACGGTGAATAAGGAGAAGCAAATGCGGCGCTTATTTCAAGCCGGCTGTACTGCTTTTTTTACGGACGATCCTGCCTATGCCGTATCGCTGCGCCGTCAATTTGATATTTAATGCTGCTTCTGCAGGGGGTCTTCGTATCAAAACTGCTGTATACATAAAGAGACCATAAAAAAGCCTGGTGCTTATGCATCAGGTTTTTTTGTTTCTTCATCATCTTTTGGATCGTGGTTTTGAAAGCGTGACTGTACTTTATTCCTCTTGCGGTCGCGGTGCAGGATGAACCCGGCGATAAACCATAAGCCCAAAATAAACATCGCCAGACCAATTAGAAATTGCAGCCAAAGGAACACCATATCCTTCATTAGTTTAAAACCCACCACTGCCATGATTCCAGGTAATAATAGAATAACAAGTGCAAGAATTCGATTCATTTAATGGCCCTTCTTTTCGTAAGTATATAAAAATCATAAATCATCTACATTATTTGTCAAGGCGGCCAGAAAAGAATAAAATAGAGATACGAAAAATAATGCATGTCGGTTTAGAGTGTGCATGAAAAATTTTTCATAGGAAGAGGATCGGAAGATGGATACAATGATTCATGAAGTGATTTTTAACTCAACGAACGATGGGATGATTGTCATCAACAACGATGAGAAGATTATTCTTTTTAATAAAAGTGCAGAAAAGATAGTGGGGGAAAAAAGTCGTGATGTCATCGGAAAGCACATAAATCAGGTGATCCCATCGAGCGAGCTACCGCGTGTGCTACGAACCCGCCGCATGGAAACGAATCAGGAAAGCGTCTTAAATAATGGTGTCAAACTCATATCGACAAGATTGCCGATCATTGATGAAAACGGGCGTTTGAATGGTGCTCTTTCTATTTTTAAGGATATTACAGAGGCCGTCCGTCTTGCTGAAGAAATTACAAATTTAGAGGAGGTGGAGACAAAGCTGCAGGCGATTTTCAATTCCAGTGATGAAGCCATTTCAGTGGTTGATGAAAATGGCTTTGGAATGATGATTAACCCTGCCTACACAAGGATCACTGGTTTAACGGAAGAACAAATTATTGGCAAGCCGGCGGCAACGGATATCGCTGAGGGTGAAAGTGTCCATATGAAAGTGCTGCAAACGCGCAGGGCAGTTAGAGGTGTTTCGATGAAGGTGGGGCGCCACAAAAAAGAGGTGATTGTAAACGGAGCCCCGATCATTGTCGATGGCAAACTAAAGGGAAGTGTCGGTGTTATTCGTGATGTTTCAGAAATTCAAGCGTTAAGCAGAGAATTGCAAAAAGCGAGACAGATTATTCGTACCCTTGAGGCAAAATATACCTTCGAGGATATTGTTGGCACTTCTCAGGAAATGACGGCTGCCATTGGACAGGCAAGGCTTGCGGCAGAAACCCCGGCAACGATTCTCCTGCGCGGGGAATCCGGAACAGGAAAAGAAATGTTTGCCCACGCGATCCATGATACGAGCGATAGGAAATACAATAAATTTATTCGTGTTAATTGTGCGGCACTGAATGAATCCTTGCTCGAAAGCGAGCTCTTCGGCTACGAGGAAGGCGCCTTTTCCGGAGCAAAGCGGGGTGGAAAAAGAGGACTGTTTGAGGAAGCGCAAAACGGCAGTATTTTTCTCGATGAAATTGGTGATTTGCCTATGAATACACAGGTAAAGCTATTACGTGTACTGCAGGAAAATGAAATAACCCGCGTTGGCGGAACGAAGCCGATTTTCTTAAATGTCCGTGTGATTGCTGCGACGAATGTCAATTTGGAAAAAGGAATGATTAATGGTTCTTTTCGTGAGGACCTGTATTACCGCTTGAATCGCATGCCGATTTATATTCCGCCGCTTCGCGAACGCAAAGATGATATCGATCCATTGTCGCTTCGCCTTATTGAAAAAATGAATCAGGAATATGGACGTCATGTAGAAGGATTAACAGATGCAGCACTTGCACGTATGATGGACTATCATTGGCCGGGAAATGTCCGTGAGTTGGAAAATATTTTAGGCCGAGCGATGATTTTTATGAATAAAAATGAAACACTCATTGATACAAAGCACTTACTTGGCTTGGCAAACGGATTGGCTTCGGATAAAAAGCAGCAGGTAAATATCTCGGACGGACGGACGTTGGCAGAGCAGGTTGAGGAATATGAGAAAAAAATCATCAGCAGATCACTTAAAGAAAACAATGGGAATAAAACAATGACCGCAAAAAGCCTTGGCGTTTCTGTAAGGAATTTATATTATAAGCTGGATAAATATAACCTTGCAAACATTGACGTGCAATAACTTTCGTATATGCGCAAGAAATTTCATGTTTTTATTGAAGAAAAGAATGATAAAAATGGTCATGAGAGTGAATTTAACCACTTCTCCATTTTTTGTGGATTAGCCATCAAGTTGGCACGATTCTTGCATATTTAAACCGAGAAGAATAATTAAAAGACTCAAATCGAGCAGCATAATAAATTCTATTTCGATAAAGGATGCAGGAGTTGTGTTCGATTAGGATACTTTCTACAAAAGGAGATAATGGTTCTATCTGGGGCTAATTGCTTTCAATGATTTTTGGGAGGAATGGAAGTGGAGTTATTTCCTTATTTGGAAAAATATGATTACGAGCAGTTGTTATTTTGTCACGATGCGTCATCAGGACTAAAGGCGATTATTGCGATTCATGATACGACTTTAGGTCCGGCATTGGGCGGTACAAGGATGTGGACCTAC
>CALGSR010000519.1 GCA_937902115.1 uncultured Bacillus sp.
AAAAGCGCGACACATAGAGCCATAATTCCTGCAATTAAAAAGCGTCGTACATAATCCTGCATTTTTTTCCTCCTTGATTCTTGTACCTCATTTCACACTATGAACAAATACTACTGAATAGAACAGTTTCCTAAGTGAAGAAAGAGTTACAATCCATGCCCTTCAGCTTGAAGGATCTGAACAAAAAAACACATTTACTAGAATGGATCAAATTCACCATTTTTATACAGACGGAATGAAAAAATAGACAGAGCTCAAATTCGCTCGTTGGATTTGCGTCCGGATTTTTCTCGAGCTCGCTCGAGAAATTACCCTTAATAAATCCGTGACATCCGCCGGAGGCTTTAACTTCATTCAGCCGGGGTTTGAACCCCACTGAATGGACAGACTGCATTCATCTCACCACTTATAGAAGAGAGAGACTTCTGCTGAATGAAGTTAAACGCAAACAGGTCTGACCCCCGAACTGCAACCGTGCAACAGGCTGCATTTAAGTTCGGGAGTCAGACCCATTATTTTAAGTAAACAAACTAGTCTATTACACTGTTAACGTTATTCCGCGGCAAGAAAAAGGAAAAGATCGTTCCTTCGTCAAGCTTGCTTTGCACTTGAATACTTCCTTTATGTGCTTCAACAATATTTTTCGCAATCGCAAGCCCAAGACCCGTACCGGATCGGCCACGTGTTCTTGCCTTATCTGCTTTATAAAACCGCTCAAAAACAAATGGCAAATCTTCCTCTGGAATCCCTGAACCCGTGTCGACAACTGAAAAATAGAGTCCTTTTTCTGGTGCGCTTGAAACCTTCAGGGTGACGGAACCACCTGCAGCTGTATGACGAATCGCATTATCAATCAAATTGGTCAATACCTGCTCAATTCGGTCCGCATCAAAGGTAAAGTATACTTCCTCTACCTCATTTTCACAGTAGACGGCCACATTCTTTTCTTTTGATAATCCCTGAAACTTGCGAATAATTCGCTGCTGGAACGGCTCTAATTCTACTTCATGGATCGATAAATTAAAATATCCGGATTCCATTCTCGCCAAATCCAACAGTTCATTCACCAACCGCCCCATTCTAAGAGATTCATCATAAATGACCGAGGCCATTTCCTTTTTCTCTTCATTCGTCTGCGCAATATCGTCGACAATCGCCTCACTGTAACCCTGGAGCATCGCAATCGGTGTGCGTAGCTCATGGGATACATTGGCAATAAAATCACTTCGCATTTTTTCCAGTTTCCGTTCCTCGGTCATATCCCTGACAACAGCAACGGCTCCACGAATAGTTTGCTGGCTGTACAATGGACTGACAATCATCACCCAATGATGCCCTTGAAGTGAGATCTCTCCAAGCTGTTCTTTCTCCGTACTAACAGCCTGCCTAAATAGCTCCATTACCTTTGACGGAACAGCTCCGACGTTACTATCCTGATCCTTTGTTTCAAAATACCAATGCTGCAAAAAGATCTCAGCCGGCGGGTTAGTAATCAGAATAATACCATCCTGGTTAAAAGTGATGACTCCATCAGCCAATCCGCTTAGGATGCTTGAGAGCAGTTCCTTTTCCTGATTAAGAGCATTTAAGTTAAATTTCAGCTGCCTTCCCATTTGGTTAAAGGCCGTTGCCAGCTCTCCGATTTCATCCTTAGTTAAAATCGGGACCTTCGTATCGAATTTTCCTCGTGCTACTTCAAATGCCGCTTCCTTCATTTTTCTTAAAGGGGCATTAATTCTTGTCGATAAAAAGAAAGCAAAAAAGGTAGTTAAGATAATCGCCACACCGGCAGCGAGAAGGATGAATTTTGTTGTCTCCCTCGTCGTTTCTTCACCGGCATTTATTGATTGATAAATATATACGGCTCCTGTTGTGCCATTTTCGTATTTTAAGGGAACCCCGATAATCAGCAGCTGCTGCGGATCTTTATTATCTCCAATTGAATCAATGACCTTCTTCGTTTCCCCTTTATGAAATACTTGAGATAGTTCCTGATTTTTTAAAAAATAGGCAACCGGAAGTTCTTTCGTATCTTTTTTAACAGGGGAAGCGTAGTATTCAGTCGAGCTTAACACGATCGATACATTCGATACATCATTTATTATTTCCCAAGATATTTCCAAAGCAATATCAAGGTCATGGCTTTCCAACATATTGGCGACCTTTTCTGCAGTAACCTGTAAAGCCGCTTCGTTTTCTGCCTGTGCATGATTTTGTAAAAACTCCAGGATTGTGATGGAGACAATAAAAAGGATAAATGAAACAAGCAGGAGAATGGTAAACCAAAGCTTAACAACTACACTTCTCCAAAACATCATTCATTAATTACCTCAAATTTGTAGCCAACACCCCAAACTGTGATAATCATTTTCGCGGCATATTCTGAAACTTTATTTAGTTTTTCACGCAGTCGCTTGACATGGGTATCAACTGTACGCAAGTCCCCGAAAAACTCATAATGCCATACTTCCTTCAACAGTTGTTCCCGGTCAAATACTTTATCAGGAGATTTAGCAAGGAAGAATAATAATTCATATTCCTTTGGTGTTAAAGCTACTTCCTTCCCATCTGCCATTACACGGTGGGCATCGTTATCGATCGTTAAATGAGGGAATACGATAATATCCTTCGTTGTTGTTTCCGTTTGCAAATAGCTCGTTTTGGAAGAACGGCGCAGCAGCGCTTTAACCCGTAATACCACTTCACGCGGACTGAATGGCTTCACGATATAATCGTCTGTGCCCACTTCAAATCCCTGTACTCGGTTCACTTCCTCACCTTTTGCTGTCAGCATGATGATGGGAACC
>CALGSR010000520.1 GCA_937902115.1 uncultured Bacillus sp.
GAGTACAGAATCTTTATTATTTTTAAAAGCCTCCAATAAATTATTTCTAGGTAAATCACCTTGTTTAAATATTTTCATTCCTGGCAGAGAAACCCTAACAGCACTGTGTGCGTAGTTTAGATTCGAATACGAAGTAAACAGACATAACGCGCCTCCGTTCGTAGCCTTTAATATCTCCGTTATTTGTTTTGGAAGTAATTCACGGAAAGTTTTTGAATTTCTGCTGTCTCCATCAACGGAGTTTTCCGGAAGATACCAAAGTTCCTGTTTCTTTAAATCAAAAGGTGATTTACCAATAAATTCAGTGAACTTCTTGTTACTATCTTTAGTCAATAAATTAAGTCCTAGCTGATCCTTAATGTATTCAAAGTTACCATTTACACTTAATGTTGCCGAGGTAATAATGCATGACAAGTCAGACTTATCAAAGAAATTATTATACAATTCTTCTGCCACGGAAATGGGTTTTGTTTTTATTGAGATCTTCCCTTCTTTATTTTCTACCCAGTAAACACAATGATCGTCGCTTACAATATTCTTATAATCTTCGATCAACGTTTTTGTGCTAATAATTTTTTCTAACAAAACAGTAAACTTGTTATAGATCCCAATATAGCGGTTGCATTCTTCGACTTCTTCTGCGGGCATAGCACTTTCGTCATACGTTTCCTTCAGTGCTTCTATTTGATCATCACAATAGTCAACAATTCTGGTTGCACTAGAGTTTAGGTAATCAAGCATAGTTATAAAATTTTTCTGTTCTTTTGGATATAAACACAGGGGCATTGTGCTATCAAGAATTTTTATATCATCTTTTTCCGGGTTTATAAAGAGCGACCGCTTTACCTTGGAGAAAAACTCTTCGGATGTACTTAATACCCAGTCAAAATTAATTCCTGATATAATAGTCTCCTTGATTTTTTTGTCTTTGTTGCCCGCTTCTACTATCTTATTTTTTATATAGGTAATTGTACCCAGTGATATCTTTTCTTCGAGGAAATCACGATAAATATTCGGAATTTCGTGCGCTTCATCAAATATTAGATTATCGTACTCACCTAAAATTTTACCCTCGGTTTTTAAATCACTAAACAGCATATGATAATTCGTAACAACGATTTGAGATGCTGCAGCTTTTTCCTTTGCGTGTTGATAATAACACTCATCATAAAAGCCGCACGATGATCCTAGGCACTCTCCCTCGCTAATGCATGAAACATCGGTCGAAGTAGCATAGTCCGGTACAAAATCAAGATTAGAAATGTCACCATCCTTAATCTGATCATTACTATACATTTGTAGAATTTTGCTTGTTGCAGAGCCACTAAATTCTCTTGTCATAAACAAATCTGACATCTTATTTTTGCAAATAAAATTACCTTTCCCCTTTAACATGGCAAAGTTCACATGCTTACTATACATTTCGTAAAACAGCTTTTCAATAAAAGGGATATCCTTATAAAACAGTTGTTCTTGTAAACTGATTCCACTGGTAACAATGATCGTTCTTGGTCTGCCGGCAGAATGAATAATATCCATAAAAACCGGAACTAGATATGCAAATGTTTTTCCGAACCCACAAGGTCCTTCCAATATAGCATGACCACGTTGTACCAGTGTTTCCATAATTTTCTTCGAAGCTTCGATTTGACTCTCTCTTGGTGAATAATCCTGCTTATGCCTTTTGATAATTCCATTTTCGGAAAATAACAGATCAATGTCTTTTACAATTTGTTCCATTGGATTTTGTAAAGCATCAAATACGTCATCAATTTCTTTCTTGTCCAATTTTAATATCCCCTTTCTACATATACCTTTTGTTGTACCAATAGTGAAATACCACACAGGAATCGCTTTCGTCATCTGTTTGAAATCGTATTCCGTATTGACTATAGAGTCTTTCCATTTCTTCTCGGAGAGCCCTTTTCGTTACGTCTGGTACTATCATCAGCTCTTTGTCCGTATGTCCGCTACGAAATTGATTTAGTATTTTCGGAATATCAAAAATGCTGCGAGCCTCTGTAACTTTAATCTCTTCAAAAACTATTCCGTTTATGCCGGTAATGCTAACAAGGGTACCCATGACCTTTCCCAGTAATACAGAAGTCAGGATTCCATTAAAAATCTCGTTTTTCTCTGCGACAATTCGATCAGGTTTAATCGCAGTTACTAAATCGTTCATCGATTTAGATATCTCTTGCAACATCCGGATATCCTTTTGTGCTCTGACCTCGTTGTCGCGTCGCTTCTTTTCTACTTTTGATATAGAAGTTTCTCCTCTGCGCCAATATGTATTTATTAACTCCCCGTTTCTTGTAGGGAGTTTTTTCTTCGATTTCATATATCCCAATGTTTCAGGATTAAACTCTTTTGGGATAATAGGACATGATCTCATCACTTTTATATTACCGTACAAATCCATTTCCGCCGTGGTAATACCAATACAAACAGAAGATAAGTCAAATGCCATTACAATCATATTACACACGTTCCCTTCACTAATCATATTTGGGACTTAGCTCTGTTAGCCTTTCCACATTACATAAATCCACTAATTAGTCCCAATATCTTCGTATAACCTTGTGAGTTATAAGATCCCATTACTCTTTAGATGCGAAATTATAGTAGGATCTTATGTTGCTATTTATATTGAAATAATTTCTTCTTTTATCTTATTATTAAATCAAGAACCGAGGACATTTCGGTGCTTCTCCTTTTTATATATAGACAACTGACAATGATGCAAATAGGTGACCAGCGTATTCTGGTCACCTATTTGCATCATTTATCTGTTTTAAATAGCTGCAGCCTCCAACAATTCAACATTATTTAAAAGCAAACGTTGTAAATAATGTGTTTCTAGTGGAGTTAAGCTAAATTCATGTTTTTCTTTTGCAATTTTGACCGATTTGTTAAGTTCGTTATAAGTAATATCAATGTCGTAATTCGTATGTTCGAATAGCGGGTAATTGAAGTTAACAGCTTTACCATCGGGTTCTACGTAATAAGATATCTTTACAATATCCCCCCCGTTAAAAGTAGTAACACGGCAATATTGTTGCCAAAATAAATTTTTATGACTGTCAGAAGTTCCAGTTTTATATAGAAGTATCTGCATTAACGTATAGGCATTATATTTGTTCATATAGATACTCTCGTCCTCTGATTTTATGCATAGTTGACTCTGCTTACATAAAAAGAAACTGTACTTTTTATTTTGAGTAAGAAGATTGTGGAACTTCTCTGGAAGCATTTCCCAAAGATTTATCCTCGCCCCGATAACTATTACATAATCTTCCGGTCTTACATTATCCTCCGCTTTTGATGACATAACACGCTTCACATTCTTTGAAAGGATATACTGGTCGCCGAAGTAATCAATATAAACATTATTTTTATCTTGTTGGATTATGAATTGATCTCCTGTATATATAACTTCTACGTTCAGTAGTTTCTTCACATCTTCTTTGTCAGCTATATCCAAACTACTATTAGCGCCATCTATGTAAGAAAAATAATAGATTGGTTTTTTATCACACAAAGCCCATTTTGCTTCTCTTTGGCAACCTTTTGATAAATGCCAATTAGGACACAAAATTAAAACATCACAAGCCTTATATAGCGTTCTACACTTTTCCATAGCGTCTGCCCAGGAAAGAAGTTTATTAACTGAGGTTGCCGGATTTAATATGCTAAGACCATATTCTTGAATTAAAATATTCTGTATTTTTACAGAACTTGCAACGTTATCTTCCACAGAACCATATGTCGTTATCGGATGAGACAAATAACCTATCCCTCTATTTTCTATCTGCATGTCTATTCCATTATTCTCTACTTTCATGTTTTCTCTCCTTTTTAGATGTCCCGCAAGAATAAACTGATATCTTGGATTTTCAAAAACATAAGTGATTTTTCTTTTCTTAAATGCGGTGCAAGTTTGTACTTATATTTTGGATCCCTGGCGACACAGTCTAATTTCCTTTCTACGGCTCTTGCGGTTCTCCCAATTTCGTCTCCTACGGAGTTATTTCCGTAGCCCAGATTTTTCATCTTAATCATAATTCCTATGTCTTTTTCTGACCACTTTGTATTGTGTTCTGTCTTTATGGGGCGTTCTGGCCAACCAAGATCTTCAATGTGTTTCTTTATAGCGCCTTCCGTTCTTCCTAGGCGTTTAGATATTTGAGGATAGGTATATTTATACCTAATGAGCATTGTTTTAAGTAACCCCTCTTCATATTTAGACCACGGAATATTGGTTTTTTTGTATGTTAAATTCTGCTGGTCGGCTTTTCTTTTTTCATCCACCCAGTCAGGTTCTTTTCCCAATATGTTTTTTTCCAATTTTCCAAAATTGATTCGGTGTTTATTTTTTGCTGCCCACTTCCAAAAATCATCAATGCAGATATACCGATAAGCCTGTGTTCTAGCAGTTATTTTTGTTTTGTAAGGAATATTAAGACGATCAATCCATATCCTTTTAATCGTCCATCCATAGCTCACATCAAATATCCTTGCTAATTGGTTTAAGGTAATCCCATCAATGTAATTCAGTGCGCTCGTCAGCCCTATTCGCGACGCTTTTACCTTAACCGCATCAACACTACGGTTAAGTTTTTTTGCAATGCGCACGATGCTCATTTCTCCCCATTTATCTTTTAGAAACTGAATCTCTTCTTCTTTCCATTCTCTATTGGCCAATTTAACCCCCACACTTACCTTTCTCTATTTGGAAGCTAATAATCTTATAACATCTCTCGCTACTTCGTTAGCACTTCGATTTGCGTTTACAATGTGCACGTCGTTAAAAGGAACAAAATCTTTATAAATGTTAGTACGGTTATTTTTTAAGCTATGCGCAAGATAGTAATAATTATCACGTATTCCAATTTTAAAATCCAAATCTTCATAATCATAGATTTTATTTTCGGTAGTATTTCTGGCTTTAATTCTATCATTTAGCGTCTCTAAAGAAATTTCCAGAAATATCAGTGTTGCGTTATCCTTCAGAAAACTATGATCGAAGCTAGAAAAGATATTTTGTGAAATAAGGTATTTTTTGTACGGCCCTTTTTCTTCCTTGCTTTTACTCATCATTCCATATACTAAATCTGATACTGGGTTATAGCGATCCACAATAATGTAATCATATTCTGGGATTTTTTCTTTTAATTCCTTTAATTTCTGCGCGTGTGCTGCCGCGTATAAAAATCGCCTACAGGTATAATCCATTTCGCATTTGTCGTTTAATTCTTTATCAAGCAGCAGTCTCCTAATCCCGTCTTCGAACAAATTTCCACCAGGTTCGCAAGTACCATAAACTTTTTTACCTTCGTTAGACAAAATTTCCGTCAATGCTTTAATTATTGTGGACTTTCCACAATAATTAGGACCTTCTAAAAAAACTATTTTAGCCGACATAGATCTACCTCCAATAATATTAATAACTTGTACCCGCAGCCTTACGGCCACAGAGTACAAGTTATTAATTATAAATTAGAATAATACGTTATTCGAACTCTTTGGAGCTGTTTCGTTGTCAGCTGGTGCACCATCATTCTCCGGCTCATTATAAGATTCCGAATCAACAACCTGAGTATCCTTGTCAATTGCCTTCAAGAAGAGATCTCGAAGAGAATCACTCATGTTCTCTAAATCAGTATAATCTTCCGGATTAATTGTACCTACAATATCATACTTCACGGTAAAATATGTTCCTTTGTCGTTCATTTGTTTCTCTGTAGAAAGTTTTACCTTGAATACAAAGATACCGAGTTGCTTTCCGCCTCTCTTTAATTTCGGGGCAACCGAATTAATAAAATCTTTGGTCGGAGAGACAGATGCGCCCTGTGCAGAAAAACGGCATGGACGGTTTTCATCATCAAGCATAAGCCATACATATCCCATGGTGCAATCTGCTTTCTCCCCGTTTGCTCCCCATTGTGCATACTGGCAACTTTCACAAACTCCGTCACCGCACCCTTCTGTCTTCTTCTTACCATTAAAACTTCTGCAGAGAGGTTTGTCACCACGTTTAAACTGCGGCGGCCACATTACTCTGCTTTTACCAAGGGCAAGTAGAATACAATTTAACTCATCATGCGACTCCTTTGTCACTGAATTATAGAAGGAACCCGGTTTAACTCCGTCCTTTGTAAACTCTTCCGAAGTCATCTGAACAATCTTCACCTTAGGAAGTTTTAAATCAGTTTGGTCTAGTGCTTCCAAACCAGTAACTCCGTTTTCTGAAGCAAAATCAGTAAATAAATCCAGATCAAAATTTTGATCTACTACTAATGCGTCTTTCTTTTCTTCTTTTCCTGCCATAATTTATTGGCCCCCTTTTTATTTTTTTACTTTGCTCACTCTGTTTACTTTGTTTACTCCGTAATAAGTAGTTTTCTATTATTTTGCAACATCAACCGGAATATTCTTCAGAGTATCTTTGATAGATTTTTCAGCATCTAACTTAATAGCATAGTGTGCTGGAATAACAATATTTTCGTTGGTCTGTGGATTTCTGCCGGTTCTTTCTTGTCTTAAAACTCTTTTTACAGTTCCGAGACCGAGCATCTTAACGTCCTTGCCAGCGACAACCTCCTCTGTGATTTTGCCGAAAATCATTTTAACCAGATCATCCGCCTGCTTCTTTGTAAGCTTCACTTCGGATACTGTGCCTTCCGGGTTCTTCTCTTCCCCGACTATAAAATTGTCTGCAAGCCAGTCCTTTAATTCTGAATGTGTAAATGAAATTGCTGCCATAATTGTTGGCCCTCCTTTAATATAATAAAAATAATTTAATTGCAACAGAAGTCATATATTGCTTCCGTTGTTTTCTTTCTTATACCACATAACTATTTTACCAATAGTTTTTCATCTTGACAAGGACTATTTTTAAAAAATCCATTGTCCGTCAATGATTTTATTCACCAACATGAGAATAATCATCTTCCTTATGCGCGGGACACCGATAATCAATTTTGTTATCAATTACCTTGTAATACATATCCGGCATAAAATTATCAAAAGAAGTATTGTTTGCTTCTTCAATTTTACCGCATACATCGCACTTATATTCGATTGGTTCTGTTAACAGCGCCACGACGTTTGCTGGGATTGCGGTAAAAACATCCATCAGCTTATGTTCGTCATTATCATACACGAACATAAAGCAAGATTTTTTCATAAGAACTTCGCCGGAATTTGATTCGGCGTATCTTTCGTAACTGTCGTTGTATTTATTTACAATTCTCTCCACTTTCTCAGTTCGGTTTGCAGTAACAAATAACTTTGATACTTCTTCAACATTTGTCACCATGTTATCTAAAATCAATCTTTCCTCGAGTAAATCAATCGAGACAAAAACAAATTTCATGCTCTTTGCCATGTTATAGATTGGGAAATTTTCGTGTATCCCAGTATCTAGGACAATGATTTCATCGTCATCAAATTTATCTAGGATATTCGAATTCTCTTTTAGAAAATTACATATCGCAGGTCTGCCGCCGATGTTGTTAATAATGTCTTCCAGTGTAAACATTTTTAATCCGTATATTGTTCTCATAGTTATTAACCTCCTTTCCGTGCAAGAAAAAAATACCGACAAAAAGTTTTTGTCGGTATTCCCCTTTATTTTATTACTTATACAATATCTTTTTCATTTATAAAATATTCTCACTTTAAATAGCATTCCCTAAAAGATTTGTGAAAGGCAAACGCAGCTCTCATTCCGTAGGATATTCCAGGATCTTTTGCTTCGTTTGCAGCGCACGTTTTTGCAAATTTTTGCATATCATAGAGGTTTGTGCATTTTTTGCACAAACCAAAATCCAGTTCATATGTTGCAAACTCCTTCTTACAATGTACACACGGTATAATATGCACCGCATCGGTTCTCCATTTCTTAATATCTTCTATAGTACTCCAGTCATGTGCATCGATAAAATTCTTATATCCGATGCGTATAACATCCTCTTTGCTATATCCCATTTCTCTAAAGTAATCTTCTGCCTCATTCTTTAAAAAGTAATGAAAGAGTTCATCATAATCTGAATTCGCTCTATTATGAAGTATCATGCCATCTTTTTCTATAATCCCCTTGCCACCCAGCTTCCCAAGATATCCAGCTGGTTTAGGAGCAGTGTCTCCCTTGTCAGCATTGTGTGCGAGGTTACTAATGCGGGATAATTTTTGATTAGCATCTGAAATATCCTTATTGTGCTTTTGTATATGATCATTCTCTTCTGCAGTGTATAGATATCTTCCTGATTTATCCATGGCAATCTTAGGTCCCGGTGTTAATGATTTTTTTACTTTTTTATTGCGGACATCAGATGTCCGATTTACCTCTTTCATACAAAAACCTCCTTGTATAGTGTAAATTTATTATATCATCATATTTTCCTTGGAGCAATGGTAATAAGCAAAATGTTTTCATACGTCCATTTTACGTGGATATGTCCACTTCTAGTATGGTAAAGTCCATAGCAAAGTCCATAAAAAAGCAGGTAAAAGTCCTGGCATTTTGCCCGTTGGTGTAAAAAAATGTAAATTGTAATTTTGATAAAATGGACGAAACCATTGCTATATATATTATATTTATATATATATAAATAATAAATATAATATAATAAAGAAAGCGGACTTTGCTATACCCCAAATACCCTCCTTTGGAGTACAAAACTTTTTCCAAGCACACACCAATAATCATTAGATAAATTTTTTAAAAAGGAGGGGTGTTTTTTCTAAAAGTCCACGTCCATACGTCCACGAAAATTGAAAGCATTGTCGTTCAACGTTTATCTTGTCTGCGTCGTGGACGTTTCCAAAAATAGTAATTTTTATACGTCCATCTGTTTTTTAAATTTCTTCTATACAAGCGCATTTATTTATACGGACATGTGATGTCCGTACGTCTATACAAATGTCCATGATGAATGTTAGATAAAATTTCTGGAAATCTAGCTGATATTTTAATATAATGAGGGAAAGTGTTATACTTAAATTGTAATTTTAATTGAAAGGAGAGTGCCCTATCAATGTTTGATAAAATGACAACCTCTTCGCTAGGTTGGGATGATGTTGAAATATTAGATGGAGATTTATTAAAAACAGCTGCGCTTAAATTGCCTGACGGGGTAGTTTATGATCCGGATTTTCTCTATATGAAGGTAAGAGCAGTGAGTGCTGGTGAATATTGGGGGTGTAATAAAAACTCTGATTTCTTTCCTGAAGGTGAGTTAATACAAGGTTATCCAACGTTTTTAACAGCTCATGCTTTTAAGAATCACGAAAATAAAGATATTAAAAATACCATCGGAGATGTCTTGAGTGCTGAATGGAACGACAAGATGAAAGGTGTAGATCTTCTTTTGAGAATTGATCGTAAAATAGCACCAACCATCGTACGCGGGTTCGAAAAAGGATTCATGACTGACGTTTCTATGGGCTGTCGAATTAACTATTCTGTTTGCTCAATTTGTGGAAATAAAGCTAAAACCAAATTTGAATATTGTGATCATATCAAATATCAGAGAGGAAGAATACTCGAGGATGGTAGAAAGATATATGAAATTAATATCGGTCCCAAATTCCATGATATTTCTACTGTGCTAAATGGTGCAGAAAAAGCAGCAAAAGTGACTGGTCTTTTTATTGTTGGAGATAAGGTAGCATTTAGAGAGGATAAAACTTTGGAGAAAGTTGCAAGTTTTCAGGAATCTATTAGTCAGATGATTGTACCAGATATTACTGAGAAAGTTGCAAATGAGTTTGATACTATTGATCTTGACATGAACATGTATAAAAAGATGGACAAGAAAGCTTACGTTCAAAAGATTGCAGAGATAAAGAAAGATTTACAAGGTAAAATCTTGAGTGCTGCAAAAGGGGATTATATTAATGAGAGGCGAGACAAGGTTGAAGCTATGTCCGAACTTCTTAAAATACTTTATGAAGATTACTGGGACCGTGATAAATGTGTTAAAATCGCTAATAGCATCAAAAGCTTAGCTACAAAAAGAGGTGTTCCGGTAGATGCTGCTCTTGATCAGTTTTTAAAGGTGTTAAATTTTGCTGGCATTGAATTAACTCCGTTGGAATTACATGATATATCCTGTTCCTTGGTCGGCTGCAATACGCCGGATTTAAGAAAAATTAATTTGGTGGAAGAAGTTAACGATGATACTGCGCATAACATAGCTAAAGAAGTAGACGAAGTGACAAGTGAAAATTCCATGTCTGAGTATATGAATCTACCATCTTTGTTTAAAACTATCTCTGAAGGATTTATGCCACGTCATGATAAAATTATAAACTTGATGAATAATGTAGGAGATCCTATTAAAAAAACAAAAGCGACAATTGTTATAATGAAGAGACCTGTTCCGTCTGTACAGGATGATGCTATGCAATATGATATTATGAATGATATCGTAAAGCCATTACTTCCTGAGAGAAGTATGCACCGTAAATTCCTTATCCCGAGACTAGTTAGAATGATTAGTAATGGTCCAGTGCAGCATCCGGAAAATATTAATCATTTTATGCCAGTAAAAATGATTAATAATGGGGCATCTATTCATAAGGTTGCATCTACCATCCCCTATATATTGTCAGGATTAATGTATTCGACCTATGAAGATGAACGAGTTGCGAGCTACTTAAGTGGAGAATTACAAGATGGAATAAACAAATTTGCGAACGAGATTTATGATATAGAGTCGCTCGAAATGGATAAAGTTGCTTCAAAACAAAAAAATCAACAGAAGAATCCGTGGAAGGTAAGTAAGGCGGTTGTTATCGGTGTACCTGCAGCATATGCTTATTCCGCTTTACAGCGAGCGAGAATTCATAACGGTAAAAGAGTTAGCACGGCAAATCGCTTTGCAGCAGAAAATCCTGGTAACTTAGCTTTATTACAATTGGCATTTGCCCCTGCAATTAGTAAAGGTGTTAACAAAATAAAGAATAGCAAGGGTGCTGCTAATGTTGTAAAAACCGTAGATGATGTTTTATATAAAAAGTTTGCTTCGGGATTACCCTATAGTGGTCAGGAGAAGAATGCTTCGTTTGATAATGAGGGTGATACATTATATAATAAAGATATGTTCAAAGATGAAAGCATTGACGCAACAATGTTAAAAAAGTATTCCAGAGAAGAACTAGGTGTAATTAAACAAGCATGTATTTTAATGGCGGAGCAAAGACAGGATGTTGTCAATGATATTTTGTTTAAAAATGCCTTAACCGAAGATGATTTGGAAGAATACTTGAAAACAGCAAGTGATTGCATTAAAATAGAAATTGAAAAAGTTGCAGATGAGGGATTAACTAAGCAAATAGCTAAGAATACGGTAGGAGACATATTGTTTAACCCGGAAGGTACATCGTTATTTGCTACTATCCCGGGTAACGTCATTGATAGTTTTATTTTTTCAAAACTATTTAATAAATCAAAAAAAGGTGCAGATATTAGATCATCAAAAATAAATGATGTTGCACCAACACAATCATTAAAATAAATTAAACCGAAAGGAGCGCATTTAAAGTGGCAGGTCAAAGAACGAATTTTTACGAGTCTCTTATTAAAGATGACTATTATGAGGAAAAAACAGCTTTTGAAAATAATCAGGCTACTGAATCAATGCTGGATGCTTTTTCGACGGACGAGTTAGAGGCTCTTGCATCCGAGTTAAAGATAGCTTATGAGAAGAATGCTTCTAGCCCGGCTACAATCGAGGAAAAGATTGCAGAGGATACCCAGGTTGATGAAGAAAAAAGAAAAGAGGAGTTGGCGCAGCAAAACGCCGCAAAAGTAGCTGATCCTGGTGAGGGTGAAAAAGCCGACGAAAGAGTTGACGCTACTGATTCGGAACAAGCGGAAGAGGCAAAGACAAAAGAAGAAAAAGATGAAATCGTTGATCCTCGGGCTAAGGAAGTTGAAGAAGAAGTTGATGATTCTTCGAATGAAGAAGAATCTGTTATGGCATCTGAGTATGAGCATGATGACTTAGTTAAGGTTGCTTACGAAGTAGTGGAAGAGAAGCTTGCCGAAGAAGGATACTCGCTGCTTGACTATGTATATACTAAACTTCCCGATGAAAAGATTGCTAGTTTTGTTGCTGATAAGTCGGAAAAACTTGCTTATCTTTCTGGCAGAAATTCACTCCAGGTAGCCGATGATATTCTTATGAATTTAAGTGATATCGTTGCAGGATATGGTGAATAATAGATAGGGGGTGCAATTATATGCATCAATTGCTATCTAAGCAAGCTGCCATAAAAGCTTCAAATTTTGATGATTTAGTAAAAAATTTGAAGGAACTGCAGCAACAAGGTAAAAATTTTAAGGGACATACTGATCCCGAAGAGTTGGCCAGATATATTATGTATGATAAGGGCGGTTCTGGCTCTATCGTCCTTGATGGAGCTAATGCCTTGTTGAACAAAGTGACCGGCAAGAAAAGGGCTG
>CALGSR010000521.1 GCA_937902115.1 uncultured Bacillus sp.
GGGATCCAGGTGGACCAAATTCCCATGGAAACAGCCATCATCCTTGCTGGAATATAATGACCGATCGCAGAAGGAGCTGCAACTGAAACAAGACCAAAACCGATCCCTGCAATAATTCTTCCTAATAATAGGAGCGAAAAATTATTGGCAAACAGACAGCCAATAATTCCGGCAAATAAAAAACCAATTCCTAATAAACCAATTTTGCGGACGCCGTACTTCTGGACAATAAATCCTCCCGGTACAGCGGATGCTATTGTAGCTAGTGCAAATAAAGACATTAATAAGGCAGAACCGGTATAAGTGACCTCGTATTGATTCTTTACCAAAGGCAGTATGGGCGGAATTGAAAATTGTACAATCGTTGCTAATACTCCAATTGTAAAAGCGGCCCATAAAATCATCCATGTTGAACGTTTCAATGTAAATATCCTCCTCGTGATTTTGAAAATTCAAATTATTTATAATAGGAGTATATCCTGCAATTCTAATAACGTCCAATTTATTATTATTATCATTTTGATGACCTTTTGTAATCAACGGAGTTTATAACATAGAAAAAGATGCAGGCGGCCGCCGTGCATCTTTTCTAGTTAGTTAGTTTCCTAATAAATCTACATGTTTCTTATCTCTGTATTCCATTGCATAATCATAGGCTGTTTTGCCTGCGGTGTCTTTCAAGGAAGGATCCGCACCATTTTCTAATAATAATTTGGCGATGTCCGTATCTTCAGCATAATGGACAGCATTCATTAAAGGAGTTGTTCCCCGATCATCGGTTGTATTAACATCTGCACCATTTTCGAGTAATTGTTCAACTGCTTCGTTGCTTGTCCAAATGACTGCATGCTGCAGGGCAGTCGAACCTTCACTGTCCATGTCTTCGAGATTTGCGCCATTTTCAATCAACCGTGAAAGTTCATCCAAATCATAATTCTCGATGGCCGTATGTAAATCCGGGATGTCATATACATATTCGTCTTCGTAAAGATAATCATCCTCGAAAAAGGTTGCTAAGGCATTCGAACCATATGCTAAGGCAAAAGAGCCGCCAATAATTGCAGCAAACAGAGCAATGGAACCAATGATTGCAATCACAGGACCCCTTTTACCTCCCTGAATGAGTGCATATTGTTCAGGATATACCCAGTTATCCAGAGCATTGATTCGTTTTGGTAAATCAGGATGACTGGACAGCTTTTCGCTGATCCAGGCAAAGAATCCTTGTTCTTCATTTATCTGCTGCACAAACGCTTCTTGATTAACCTTGCCTGACAGCCTTTTACCGATGGCAAGCATAACAAGAGCCTCTTTGGAAGCCTCTAAATTGCCAACATAATAGGCGGCATAGCGGTCACATGTATATTCGCACGCGCGCATATAAGCTTCTCCTAAAAACGGAATAACCATCGCTGGAAGGATGAAAAAGTGCAGTAAAACATGGCGCCGTTTCAGATGAGCAAATTCATGTGCCAGGACAAAGAGCAGTTCATCCTCGCGATTCTCTTCATGTAAGTCGAAAATCTCTGAAAAGATTACCACCATTTCCTTGCCAAAAAAGCGGGTGGCAAATGCATTTAATAAGCCTTGCGATTCCATTACATAAATATTAGGCATGGTTTCTAATTCCATTTTCTGTGCCAGCATTTCTGCTTTTGCATAAATATCCGGGAACTGCTGTTGACTGACACGGACTCCGTTGCGGCGGATAGAGGCCATTGATAAGGCATGGAGACAATAAGAAAAAATAACGAGTACTCCAATAACAATAATTCCCACAATTGAAAATAGCAGTACAAGATATGCTAAAATACTAAAGACCAGCACTAAAGCAAAATAAGTCGTTTCCTTTGGGTGAACTAATTGACTTTTTAACCCTTTTACATCTAACATATAATCCCTCTTTATTCGTTTTTGGAAAAATAATTCCATAGGGATTATATAATATTTTGCGAATTGTTTAAATAGTTTAATAGTAATTCATGGCTTATGGATTTATTACAGAAAATATATTTAAGTCGAATTTTCCTAAAATAAAAAACTTATTAGCTATTGTATAATAATTTCAATTATAATATAGAAATAAATTTTATTGCGATATCAAGTGTAAGGAGTTTTAATGTTGAGTCAGAAAAAGAAAGGGAAGAATTCGAAAAACAATATATTAAAAGAAAGGATCCTCTATCATCCTCTGTCTATATTTATAATTTTTATCATTATTACCGCAGCATTTATTTGGGGCGATACAACGATTGGGGGAATCTCATTTCTATTATTTCTATGTACGATTCTCGGTGCGGTAGCGCTGGGCTCTCTTATGACTTATATTTTTATTAAAATAATAAAGGGAATGCGCAAAGGATACAGCTATACGGTATTTAATGCCGATACGCCAGCAAAGCGGTTTTTTGAGTATGTTTTTGTTACAATCTTTACACTAGGAGTCGGTCTATTTTTCTTTATTTTAGCCATTATGATGATTACTTGGGAATACCGGTGATATGGAATGGTATACTCAGTTGCCTAAACTAATAGATTTAGGGAAAGTTTCAAACTATTTAAAGCTAGTTGGGAGAACCACTGCCCGTAAAGGCCAGATAAGTGCGAAGAAGCTAGTGGGGGATTGAAGTCAGGCTAAAACCGCGACGTCCTTATCTTCTCGCTTGCGCTAGCACGTCTTGTATGTCGGACCCCCCACTGATGGAAGTCTACTTTATAAAAGCTGTTAGAAATTTAGCAAATGTTTGACAGCGTAGGCAAACCCGTTTTCATCGTTGGTTTTTGTGACGACATCCACTTCCTGCTGAATCGTGAACGGTGCGTTGCTCATGGCAATAGAAGTAGTTGCTACTTTAAACTGGGCAAGGTCATTGCCACCGTCTCCAAAGGCAAAGATTTCATCGAATTGGAGATTCGTTATTTGCTGGTAGCGTTCTAGAGCGGTGCCCTTATTTGCTTCTATAGAAGTAAATTCAACATTGTATGGATGGGATGAGGCCATAGAGAAGTCAAATTTCCCTTGCAATGCCTGCTTAGCCTGATCAATTTTTTCAAGCTGATCCCTGCGTGCAACCCCCATTACTTTATAAATTTTGATATTTTCCTTTTCCAGAATTTGCTTATAATCATATCCTTTGAAAATCGGTTCAATTTCATCATCTGCCTTATCTTGAATCTCAGGATTTCGGCAAGGGAAACCTCCTTGATTCGTATAGACCATGACCCATAATCCGATTTCTTTTAAAATAGGAAGCAACTCCTGATAGATTGAGATCGGCAGAGAAGCCTCATAGAGGACGTCACTTGAATTGGAATATAATACAGTCCCGTTAATGCTGAAAATAGGGAGTTCTAGCGTTCGAATTGTATCGAATTTGATGACATCTTCAAAAGCGCGGCCTGTGTTAATAATAATGTGGTGTCCATCGGACTTAAGCTGCTGCAAAACCGCTTGATTTTCTTCTGTTATTTCATGCTCTGAATTTAAGAGCGTTCCGTCTAAATCAATTGAAAAACATTTCATTTCGTAATCCGTTCCCTTCCATAATAGTCATTACGCCTACTATAGCAGATATTTTGATCTGAAAAAACATTTAAGATGTTGTATGACTCATTATTAGGGATTCCCCCATATGATAAAGAAAAAACTACGAGGAGAAGAGTGAGATGTCAAAATGCAGTGAGGTTAAGTTGTTTGCGGCTTCCAAGAAAACAGTAGCCGGGACGAAATGGGGATTTATTAATGAGAAAGCGGAATTTGTCATTAAACCGCAATTTGACAGAGCGAATCCATTCCAGAAAAACGGATTAGCCATTGTAGAAATCAATGAACGTGTGGGGGTGATTGATGAAACAGGCTCCTATATCGTCCATCCGATTTATCAATTTATCGAACCATTTTCAGAGGGGTTGGCAGTTGTGGGAGAGATAGAAGGCATGATGAGAGCCATTGATGAGTCGGGGAGAGTACGGACAAAAGCATACTTAATCATCCGTTCTTACCGGGAGAACAGGGCCGTTTTCTGGGGAAGAGAAGATATGAATGGTGACAACATTGGATTTTTAGATCATAAGGGAAGGGTTGTTATTCAGCCACAGTACATGAATGCTTCTGATTTTACCTCCGGAAAGGCACTTGTTAAATTTGAGGATAAATCTTATGCACTTATTGACTTGAATGGTGAGATTCTGAAAACCTACCCTTTCCAAGAAGTGGGAAGGTTGAGTGAAGGATTGTTCTCTTTTGTAAGAAATGAACAAGGTCTTACAGGGTATGTCAATGAATCGGGCATGATTGTCATATCGCCTGCATTTTCCAGCGGTTCCTCATTTTATCAAGATAGAGCTGTAGTTAGTGTAAATAATAACAATCGTCAGCAAAGCGGGCTTATCGATAAGGCAGGTGCCTTTATTATTCCGCCTGAATATGACGAAATCATCATGCTGGGGGAAAATAGAGCAGCAGTAGGAAAGGTAAAGGATCCAGGTAATGTTTTTAAAGGAGCCGTTTATGCAATTGCCGATACGGTAAGCGGACATTTTTTTACTGATTTTATTTATGATCGTGTACATGATTTTCAAGGGGAATACAGTTCGGTAACAAAAGGTTTGTATTCCTTTTTTATCAAGCAAAATGGAGTCCCGGCTGCAAGGTTGCCGCTTATTTCGGGAGTAGGTTTACTTAAATTAGAGGGGAATGTTGTTATCGCCTGCATTGATGGAAGAACTTCTTATTATGATCAACATGGGAATCTCATCTATGGAGAGGAGAATACTATACCCCATTAAACCCTTAACCTTTACATTTTAAAAAATGAAAGGTAAGGTTTTTAATAATATGTAAAAATCCTTGGGAAGGGGAGGAAAATGAACGTAAGAATTAATCAAAAAATGATCAAAGATATGTGTGGAAACACCGCCTTCAAACGGGGAGAAGCTTATTACTACGGGAATAAGGTTACTTTTCACTCTATATATAATGAAGGTTTAAAAGCTGTCGTTGCGGGTACGGAAGATTTTCAAGTCAAACTAAACAAGGTTGCGGGTGAAAAGGTGGCAGCGCTTTGTACTTGTCCGAAGCTCTCATCCTATCAAAAAGAATGTCAGCATGTTGCTGCCGTGTTAATTGCACTTTTCCATCATCAGAGTCAGGGGAATTCAGGTGTTAAGACTGAGGGCTTGAATGGTGCTAAGGAACAGGCAGGTGGGATGATGTCTTTTTTTCAAAACAGAAGCGGTCGTAAAAGTGCAAGGCAAAATCATTTTGAAACAAGAAAAGTGCTGCCGCTCTTGTTCCGGTTCCTTTTTTATCCACTGGGAAAACATATTTTTCTCGCTGTGAAACTAAAGGTGAATGCAATAAATATTAACAATATTCACCACTTTCTGCACGATGTTCAGGCGGGAAATTCATCTATTCTTTCTCAGAAATTAACCTATACTCCTGATTTTTACTGTTTTGCAGAGGATGATGATGCAGTGCTCGAAGCGTTGTATCAACTATCCGCTGATGAAACGATGTATCTTGAAGGGAAGACTCGAATAGCCAGTGATGATTCTTTGCTCATTATTGCGCCTTCAGCATTGGGAAGACTTCTTTCTTTATTAGAAAAAGTATCTACAGCAGTGCTTATGCAGAACGGAGAGTATCATGAGCGACTTTTAGTTTCGAATCATTCCCCGGTATTGAAATTTCAACTAACTGAAGCTGAAAACGGAGGATATCATCTTCATCTGAATGGGATAGGTGAAATGGTCATGCTCGATTCTTATCTCCTGATTTTTTATAAAGGAAGACTGTTTCAGCTATCGAGGGTGGAGTATGAGTTTCTTGTAAAGTTGCAGCAAATGATCGAAACCACAGGGGAGGAGCAGATTCCGGTTCATCGGGAGCAGCTTTCCTTTTTTATGGAAAAAGTTCTACCTAGCTTAAAAAAAGCAGGGGACGTAGCGCTTCCTCGTCATTTAGAACATCATTTGAAAACACCTTTAAAGGCGAAGCTATTCTTGGATCGGGTAAATAACCGTTTGTTAGCAGGACTTGAGTTCCAATATGAACATATCGTAATTAATCCGTTAGAAGAGCGAGATAGGAAAGCTGCTTCGATAGTGATTAGGGATACCAATAAGGAAGAGAAAATTCTACGAATCATGGAGGAAAGTGAATTTGCAAAAACAGACAGCGGGTATATTTTGTATAATGAAGAGTTAGAATATGATTTTCTCCTCCATGTTCTGCCACGATTGAAAGGTCTTGTGCAAATTTATGCGACAACGGCGATACGAGATCGAATCTCTCGCGGGAATGCGATCCCGCGGATTAGAGTCAAGGTTAAGAAGGAGCGGATCAATTGGCTGGAATTTAAATTTGAGATGGACGGGATCCCGCAGCAGCAAATACGGGATCTTCTAGCTGCCCTCGAGGTTAAACGAAAGTATTATAGATTGAAGGACGGATCCTTGCTTTCGCTCGAAACGAAAGAGTTCGCTGAATTAAACCGTTTTTTACATACCATCTCGGCTGAAAAAGATTGGGAAGCGTTGGAAAATGGACT
Organism: uncultured Bacillus sp.; assembly: GCA_937902115.1. Classification (GTDB taxonomy): domain Bacteria; phylum Bacillota; class Bacilli; order Bacillales; family Cytobacillaceae; genus Bacillus_BD. The sequence goes on from CALGSR010000521.1 coordinate 6,555, forward strand.
AAATGTTCCTCTGATTCGCGGTTTGCAGCTGCTTGACAGTGTCGACAATCAGGAGATTTTTGAGCAGGAGGCATCGTTTCGCAAATTCCTAGATGAGCTTCAACATCCTGAGAAGATGAAATTTGCTGTTCCACCTGACCTAGATTCGGTTTTAAGGGACTATCAAAAACAGGGTTTTCAATGGATGAAAACATTGGCACATTACGGCTTTGGCGGGATTTTAGCTGATTCAATGGGACTTGGAAAGACGCTGCAAAGTATTGCTTTTATTGTATCTGAGCTTGAAGCTATTCGCAGCAATAAGAGCCCGATCTTAATCGTCTGCCCCTCCTCATTAACATACAACTGGCTGAGTGAATTGATGAAATTTACGCCGCAAATTGATGCTATCGTTGTGGATGGACAGCCAGTGGATCGTGTATCCCTGCAAAAGGAGGCAATGGAAATGGATGTCGTGATTACCTCCTATCCTTTGCTGCGTAGTGACATTAAATGGTATGAACATCAAAGCTTTCATACTGTGTTCTTTGATGAAGCACAAGCTTTTAAAAACCCCTTGACGGAAACGGCTCGTGCTGTAAAGAAAATCAAGGCACAGCATTCCTTCGCTTTAACTGGGACACCAGTAGAAAATGCCTTGGAGGAGCTTTGGTCTATTTTTCATGTCATTTTCCCTGAACTTTTCTGCGGCTTAAAGGAATTCAGTGAATTTACACGTAAAAAAGTCGCACGAAGAGTTGGTCCCTTTATTCTCCGCCGCATGAAAGAGGATGTCCTTGCTGAGCTGCCGCAAAAAATGGAAACCCTTGAAGCGACAGAACTGCTTCCTGAGCAAAAAAAGCTTTATGCTGCCTATTTAGCAAAGCTGCGTCATGACACGCTGAAACATTTGGATAAGGATACAATCCGTAAGAATCGGATAAAAATCCTTGCCGGTTTGACCCGACTGCGCCAGATTTGCTGTCATCCGGGGTTGTTTGTTGAAGGCTATAAAGGTAGTTCGGCGAAGCTGGAAAGGCTCATGACCATCGTAGAAGAGGCAAGGAGCTCAGGCAGAAGGCTGCTTATTTTTTCCCAATTCACAAAAATGCTAGAAATCATCGGAAGAGAACTAGCTGTTTTCGGTTTGCCGTTCTTCTATTTAGACGGACAAACTCCGGCGCCTGAACGGATAGAGCTCTGTAATCGATTTAACGAGGGAGAGCGGGATGTATTTCTGATTTCCTTAAAAGCAGGGGGGACGGGCTTGAATTTAACAGGAGCTGATACGGTGATACTCTATGATTTATGGTGGAACCCAGCCGTCGAAGAGCAGGCAGCTGATCGTGCCCACCGTATCGGTCAAAAGAACACCGTTCAGGTAATCAAACTGATTTCCCGCGGTACGATCGAAGAGAAGATGAATGAACTGCAAGATAAGAAGCGGCATTTAATCGAGGAAATCATCCAGCCAACAGGAGCAGCTTCAACCACTCTAAGCGAAGAGGATATAAGGGATTTGCTGTTGTTGTAATTACAACAACAGATAAAAGACAAAAGGCTGCTTCAGCGAGAATGCTGAAGCAGCCTTTATTTATTAGATGTAGATAATAGAAAATTAGTTGTTTCTATTCATTAACGCAGAACTTTATGGGGAAAATATAAAATGCTTTCATACTAAATTAGGAGCTGGAAATATTGACGATTGTACGTTTAGGCTATGTTGCGATGAGTACGGAACTGAAAAATGCTTCTCCCTCCCAGACGATGACTTATTCACAGTTTCAGAAACTGCGCGATCAGGAGGCAGGGCTTCGTAAATTGGAACGCATTGCTCTTTCTAACCTACATAATACGCTCAGATTATTCCGCCATAATGCTTTTTCAGAAATTCACTTCTACCGCTTAACTTCAAGACTGATACCATTGGCGAACCATGAGGAACTTCTAGATTGGGATTATCTGAAGCCACTAAGAGAGAAACTGCGGGAACTGGGGGAGTTTGCGAAAAAACATGAAA
>CALGSR010000522.1 GCA_937902115.1 uncultured Bacillus sp.
AATTTTTACTTTGTTTGGTTCTATTTTTTCAACAAGGGACATATCTTTCTTCAGTTCAACTTCTTTAATGCGCAATTCGGAACACCCCTTTTATGGTATAATGATGGTGTTCAATACGTTTCTTGACGCCGGGACCGTTTCCCGGCTCTTTTTCTGCCCATTTAAACAAATCATGCTCCTCGCTGCATTTATCCGAGCAGAACATCACTTCCATGCTACTCACGACGAAAAAACGACAACAATTAGTGCATTGACTGATATTTTTCATCGTTCAGTAATCCTCCTGTCCATCTCCAATAAAGCGTCATACCGATACTCTCGGCAATATCGAGCCAAATAATATAATTGTCCCAATGTTAGATTTTCCATACCCTCACCTGTTCTATCTCGATGTCTTTCTCACGGTCACACATCATGCTTATGTATAAGCGTTCCAATTCAGCTAATGGCATCTCGTACAATTGACGTCCATCCATATGCTTGATGTATCCGAATTTTATTAAACGTTTAATAATAAAGTCCTTGCGCTTCTCAACGGCAGCTCTCAGGTGTGACATGCATATCCTCCTACTCTCGCAACTTTCTTAGCATTTCATCGATTTCCTGTTTGGTTATTTCCTGTTCTTTTTGTGATTTTTCCTTATCTGCTAATCTGGTTACCTTTTCTTCTTCTGTTTCTTCAAACCATTCCGGTAGCAACTCTTTGCGAACTGGTTTGTTTCCTCTGCCTAACTTATAACCACCGCTACTAGATTGACTCCGTTTCTTGGATTGCTGTTCACGGTAAGATTTTTGATCAGCATGAACCTTTTCAATGGTATCTAGTTTTTTATCTGCCCAGGTTCTTAATATGGTTTCAACGTAGTTCCATTTCTTCGATCCGTTTTCAACTGCCAGTTTCATAGCTTCTAAGACAAGCTCATCAGATAAGTCGTTGCACCAAGTATTTATTTTTTCACTCATGTATCCAGATATCATTCCGAAACCATTGTTTTCAAAAAAGAAAAAGGGATTCTCCGACTGATCGCGCGCAGGCGCATCTTCTTCAACTTCTTTTTTATTCTCTGTAGTAATCTCTGTGTAATCTCTGGTTATTGGTGTGTTCAAATTGACCTCTAGGGCTGTCCATTCTGAACAGCTCGACTGTTCATTTTGAACACATGGACTGTTCACACTATCGGACTGTTCATTTTGAACAGATGGATTACTCTCTTCTTCCGACTGTTCATTTTGAACAGTCGGACTGTTCTCCTCTTCCGGCTGTTTATTTTGATTCGGATTGCTCATTTCTTCTAGAAGATCATAATTAATGCGATACCATTTCGTTTTGTCGATAGCCATTTTGTTATAATTAGAAACAATGATTAAATTTGCCTTTTCAAGCTTCGTAATGGTTCTCCTAATGGTACTAATTGACCAGAAAGGGAATTGTTCCTGCCATTCCTCATGCGTGTTATAGACCCATTTACGACCATCTCGAACGTTCTTGCTATCCTTCAGCCAATAATGCAGCTGCTGAATGAATATTGCTTCGTTTAACCCTATTTTTGTTGCAAGTGAAGGCAAAACAAGTATGGGGCTTTCATCTAATAAAAGTTTGCTCACATCTTTTTCCTCCTCTCTGGCCTTTTATCTGTCTCTTTCCGTTCGAAATGGCATACGGCCAAACCATCCTCCACCCGTACAAGCTCATGGTCTGCATACCTTAACAAATAGCCTCTTACATTATTTAAAAATTGTTCTTCTGTTAATGTTTTCTGCTGTTCCAGGAGCCAATCTGGCAGCACAACATTTGTTTTATTAATAAGTATCATTTAGAACACCTCAACATATTCTTCGATGAAAATATACAACGTCTGCTGTTTTTTGTACCTTTCGCATAATTCCTCAGCAATTTCACGGCATTCCGAAACACTTAAAGCGCATATATCTTCAGTATGGACTGTATGAAAATCGCCGCCTTTTTTCATGCAAAAATCCACTATATAAAACACTTTTATTCACCTCGATTAAATATTTTTTTAGACTGCATGTTTCTTAACTCCCAAATAACGAATTTTCAAATAGACAGTCTGATGAGCACGATTTAATCTCTTGGCTAAATGTTTCACCGGGAAATACGGTACATGATTGACAAGATAAAATACCTCATCTTCCGACCATGTTCCGCTATTTAATGGCCGCGTTTCTTCCCGTTCTTCCTTTATTACCGGCGCATCATCCAAACACAACTGAGACATAAGTTCTTGCATATATATACCTACTGGACATGTATTGCTGCAATAATCCGCATGTTCCGGACGCCTTTTAAACCGGCAACCTTTGCATTCAATGTCTAGCATTCGTCCGATTTCGCCCCGAATTCGCCTTTTATCTTTTCGTTCCATCACTAAATCTCCTTTCAAATAATTGATGCACACAGGAACAACCAGGAGGGGGTTATTAAGAGATTAATAAAAGGGAGGGATGTTCTCCTGGTTGTTACGGCAGGCACCAAACGCTCTTGCCGCAGCATTGAAAAAATGCTATTCTGTTTTTATAGGTATTCGCTAAATACTTAAGACTAAGCAATGAGCGTGTCAGCGCTTGTTGCCTTTTTTATTTTCTTTTCGAAGCGAATTTGCTCCATTTCTGCCGCCAATGTTCGATATAAGAAAGAATCCTCATAAAATCCATCACCAGATAGATACTCTCCGTACTTAAACAGTGACTGAATAGTAAAAATCATTTCAATTTCATCCAAATAAAGATTTAAGCTTGGTGCTTCGACTTGAAAAAAGGCTAACTTCAATGCATTCAATCCCATTCCTTTGAAACTTTTTAAATAAAACTTTACACTTGTTTGTAACATGTCTTTTTCTTGTTCGTTGATTGCAATTCCGAATACCATGCAATTTCACCTCCTACTTTTTAAACTGCCGCGCCTTCAAGCTCAACTGCCATTTGCCGAAAAGACTTTTCATAGAGAATCCATGTACATCACATATCGATGCGACCATATTCATCATTGATGCTGACGCATCCAGAACCTCGATGATGGTTTGTTTCAATACTTCCCGGTCTTCATCTGTGTAAGACTGCATTGGTTTTGCCCAGCAAACCGTTTCCAAATTCTCAACCGCCTCAGACGTCTCTTGCTTAACCAAGAAAAACATTGCAGCTGGATGATGGTCGATTTGTTCCCCATCAAAAAACGGAATACTCACTTGTCCTGTTGTCTCTCGCCAAATATTAAAATAAAACTCTGGGTCATCTATCGAGTGACTAACAGGTGCATACATTTCTCTTGGTATCGCTCTGGCGCCAGTCTCGTACTTTGTTATAGCCGAACGTGTATAGTTAACATCACGGCTAACATCTTCCTGTGTTAACCCCTGACGTTTTCTTGCTGAAGTCATTGCCTTTTCAATAGTCACAATATTCACATCCTTTAGCACCAATTAAAATATTTCCATAATCAAAAAGTAATTTTTTTCCAACAAAATTCGACAATATTATTTCAAAAAAAGTGAGGCCTAAACCCCCGCACTTTTTTATCATCATTTTCAGTCATCTGAAATCCCTGCATTTTACCGCACTGAAAGGATAACGAATTCTTCAAAAGGAAGAGTTTCCTGAATCTGTTTCATAGCCATCTGAGCTGTTTCTAACGTCTCATAAGTCTCTTCCTCTACCGGCTTGCCAATGACGCACGATTCAAACTGCATACCGTTCTTTCCTCTAATCACGTACATTTCCTTCACCCCTTTTTATTTCTACATCAATATAAATGCTGCTGTATTCCGATTTCCCCCTGCCGGGATACGCCTTTGATATGTTTAAAACCTTGGAATGTTCATACAAAACTGCAAGAGCCTTCTCGACTTCCTCTTTATCCGCATAGGTGATTCTAATTTTCAGCATGATTTACCACCCCATGATTTTCGAGAATCTCTCGCTCAAGGGCGCGTCGGCTTTTCTCATACTTTTCTTCGTCTGGTTCCCAAGTAACATAATCAAAATAAGCATTGGAGGTATAACCACCATTTGTATTATGCGAAAGAATTAAGCAATCCTTGTCAGTCTTCCAAATTTCGTAGATAAGACTTCCTGGAACAAACAAAAATCCGTGATGACGCTCTTCGATGTTCTTTGTTACAAAGCTTTTTGAATGACCTGTCAGCCATACGAAAAAATCAACTGCGTATTTTTTATTGAGCTTTTTCTTTTCAGCAGCCGCTTCAAGTTTCAGGCATCGATCAATATCTTCGCCTTCGATAATTTGAAATGCATCGTCGATAGGAATATAAGTCGTTCTAAAATCGTCATGTCTTCTAGAATCAAACTTGAACGTTGAATATGGTTTAACGCCGTTATATGCCCATATGCCATGATTAGGATTAGTCCCATAAACAGTCCAAACACGACCTTTGTAATAAACAACTTTATCAATGAATTCTACTGTTATTTCCATCTTTCTCACCTCATTTTTGTACCTTTTACCCTCTAAATAAGTGACAACCATTAATGGTATTTTTTATATAAGGGTTACATCGCTTCAAAATAATCAGTGTTGCTTTTCACCCACTCCGTGTTCTCGCTAATCCATTCAAATACT
>CALGSR010000523.1 GCA_937902115.1 uncultured Bacillus sp.
TCTGGTTCTATTAGTATGACATTATTTTTTATTACTGTTATTTTATTTTTAATCTCTAGAAAGGCTTAAATGGGAAGAATAGAAACATGGGGGCGATAGGAATCGCCCCCATGTTTCTATTAAAATTTCAGGCAAAAATGAACATAAACTCAAGTATTAAAGAATAACACCCGAAAAATTTCCTTTTAAAACTTCTTTTTCATGCTGATTTTGACAAGAAAAAGTTGCCCTAATCACCGTGCGATTATTTTCCTGTCTTTCATATTTTTCAATTCTCACTTCACAAGTAATCGTATCTTCTGTAAACACAGGTCTTAAAAATTCAAAATTCATCGTGCGGGCGAGAACATTGTGATCTCCGCCTATTTTCGTTGGCAGCGTTGCCGTTAATAAACCTTGAATGACTAGTCTCCCCTGATCATCCGGGGTGAGATGATGAATCCCTTCGTCTCGTGAAACTTCGGTAAATAATTCAACATCTCTTACAGTGAATGTCCGCTCAAATTTAATTTTATCTCCTACTTTTAAGGTCATTAAAAATTCTCCTTCCAAAGGATTTTCAGGGTGCACCAATAATCTAAATTTTAAGATAATACAGCGGCATATTCAACCATTTTAGCCCTCTTGAATTTGAACCATTAGTCTTTCGTACGTAGCAGCCATCTATGATGATAATAGCCGGTAATAAATAAACCGATATAAAATGGAAATGAATAGAGTGGTTTCCAGTTATAGTAAAAGATAATACTTGTATTTCCTTCTATCCATGATTCCGTAATGACATTAAGGATACCCACAGCGAAAACAAGTAGGATTTTCTTTAGAAATTTCTTGGGCATATATTGAGCGATTAACATCGCTTCCACTGGGATAATTGCTAAATCGACCGGAAAAAACAAATAGTGAAGAGGAGCTAATTCTGAAGAATATGCCCAGCGCATTTCACTTGATCCTAGGACATCTAAAATTACTGTGATAAGGGCAATAAGTAGTCCAACACTATGTAAAGTTTTAATTTGTGACCAATCGACTGCAAAGAAAAAGACAAGCCATGGCAAAATGAGTCCTACCCAAAGCAGGATGATAATTGGTTCCATCGTTCTCCCTCATTTTATTCCTCAATATTCTTAATAGGTAAAAATCCAGCCTCTTTGATGACTTTTTGCCCTTCTTGACTTAGAGCAAAATCCATAAAGTCTTTAACCTCTTGATTTGCATCATCTAAAAATAAGATATAAAGCGGACGTATAATGGGATATGTCTCATTCTTGAGGTTTTTATATTCGGGCAAAACACCTTGGGATTCTTTGTCATGACGTAATGCAAGTACCTTTACCTTCTTTTTATCAAGATCCCCCGCCCCAATATAACCGACTGCATTTTTCTGTTTCGTAACCGCTTCGATGACCTGTTCATTTGATGCTAAACGATGCCTGCGTCCGGTTATCTTCTTTCCATCAAGTACTTTTTCTTCAAAATAATCCTCTGAACCCGATCTTCCACCCCTTCCTAAGACAGTAATGGGCGTATGATTACCTCCTACCTCCTGCCAATTTTTAATTTTTCCCGTAAAGATCTGTTTCAATTGTTCCATCGTTAGCTCATTCACAGGGTTGTCAGGGTTGATAATAATGGCCAGTGCGCTAAAACATATCTTCTTATGCTTAAGTGGGCCAAATTTTTCTCCCCATTCCTTTTCCACAGCTTTCATTTCCCTCGATTGTCCGAAAATACTATTTTTATTGATGTGAAAAGAGTTTGAGCCCTCACCATGTTCTTTAAACTTAATATCAGGTTTTTGTTGCTCGTAGGCTTTCTTTAAAATCTGTATTGGAAGGAGAACACTATTTGAACCTACATAATAAATATCTTCTTTCGGTTCACAAGATGTGATGAACAAGAGTGATACTAAAAGGATAAATCTTTTCATTTATTCACCTTCCC
>CALGSR010000524.1 GCA_937902115.1 uncultured Bacillus sp.
ACACCGTTCGGCCGTATCGTCAACCGTCGTGTATGTCATTATTGTAACGGAACAGGGAAAGAAATTAAGCATAAATGTTCAACTTGCGGCGGTGCAGGGCGAGTCAACAAACGCCGTAAAATTGCAGTGAAAATTCCAGCCGGGATTGATGATGGACAGCAGCTTCGCGTCAGCGGACAAGGGGAACCAGGGATTAACGGAGGACCAGCAGGTGACTTGTATGTTGTATTCCATATTCAACCGCATGAGTTTTTTGAACGCGATGGGGACGATGTCTATTGTGAAGTTCCGGTTACCTTTGTTCAAACAGCACTCGGTGACGATATCGAAGTTCCGACGCTGCACGGGAAGGTAAAGTTGAAAGTACCTGCAGGGACACAAACCGGTACTAAATTCCGCTTAAGAGGCAAGGGAATTCCAAATGTCAGAGGACGCGGCACGGGCGATCAACATATTATTGTCAAAGTAATTACACCGACAAAACTGACAGAAAAGCAGAAACAGCTGCTTAGGGAATTTGCGGAAATCAGTGGAACAAACAATAAAGAAGATGAGAGCTTTTTCGCAAAAATGAAAAGGGCCTTCAAAGGTGAATAATTAGAGTGGGAGTTGGAAGGAATGAAATGGTCAGAGATTAGTATCCATACTACAAATGAAGCGATTGAGCCGATATCAAATATCCTCCATGAAGCAGGTGCAAGCGGTGTTGTTATCGAAGACCCGTTTGAACTGGTAAAAGAGCGGGAGGATCAATTCGGCGAAATCTACCAACTCGACCCTTTAGATTATCCTAATGAAGGTGTAATTGTAAAAGCGTATTTACCTTTCAATAGCTTTTTGGCTGAAACAGTTGAAGAAATTAAAAATTCCATTAACAATTTAGTTTCTTATAATATTGATATCGGTGAAAATAGTGTATCTGTATCCGAGGTTTATGAAGAAGACTGGGCAACAGCATGGAAAAAGTATTATCATCCCGTGAAGATTTCGAAGCGCTTTACGATTGTCCCGACTTGGGAGGAGTATACTCCGGTTCAAAGCGATGAGTTGATTATTGAATTGGATCCAGGGATGGCCTTTGGTACCGGTACACACCCAACCACTGTTTTGTGTATCCAGGCATTGGAAAGTACGGTAAGGCAAGGCGATCATGTCATTGATGTCGGAACCGGATCCGGTGTGTTAAGTATTGCCGCAGCGATGCTTGGAGCAGAGAATGTTCATGCGCTGGATTTAGATGTGGTGGCCGTTGAATCTGCTAAGCAAAATATTGAATTGAATAAAATGGAGCAAAACGTAACGGTTTCGCAAAATAATCTCCTTGAAGGGATTGAACGTTCCGCTGATGTGGTGGTTGCAAATATTCTTGCTGAGGTGATCCTCATGTTTACAGATGATGTGGCGAAAACAGTCAAGAAAGGCGGCTATTTTATCGCATCAGGAATCATTAAACAGAAAAAGGATCTCGTCAGGGATGCAATTGAAACGGTTGGATTTGAAACGGTGGAAACATTGCAAATGGAAGATTGGGTTGCTTTTATTGCAAAAAGAAAATAATGGAAGACATAGGAGGGGGTTCTGTGTAATTCACACCCCTTTTAGAGTCTCATTAAAAAGGTGTGGATACGAGTGCAACGCTATTTTGCAGACTATGATTCGGAACATAACCGTTTTATAATTACAGGAGATGATTGCCGGCACATTGCTAAAGTCATGCGGATGAAGGAAAAGGAAGAAATTCTCTGCGTGGATAAGGAGCAGAGAACGGCAAGATGTTCGATAGAAAAAATTTCTAATGAAGAAGTATGGGCAAATTGTTTACAATGGATTGAAGAGTCCGTTGAGCTGCCTATTGAAGTTACCATTGTGAGCGGTCTGCCCAAAGGGGATAAGCTTGAATGGATTATCCAAAAGGGTACGGAATTAGGCGCAGCCCGGTTTATCCCTTTTACAGCAGCCCGCTCCGTTGTGAAATGGGATGAAAAAAAGGCGGAAAAGAAAGTGAGCCGCTGGCAGAAAATTGCCAAAGAGGCTGCAGAACAATCCCATCGAACTGTGATCCCTAAGGTTCTTAACCCGATTCCAATGCGCACGCTCATTGAAATAGGAGACCAATATGATGTAAAATTAATTGCTTACGAGGAACAAGCGAAGCAAGGGGAAAACTCCATTCTTGCCAGTGCATTAAAATATGTGGAGCCTGGGAGCAGGCTTATTGTTGTGTTTGGTCCTGAGGGTGGTTTGACGGAGAGTGAAGTCAGAGAGCTTGAGGAAAACGGATTTCAATCATGTGGTCTTGGAGCAAGAATATTACGGACTGAAACAGCACCGCTTTATTTGTTATCAGCTGTTTCCTATCATTTAGAATTATTGGGGTGAAATCAATATGCAAAAGGTTGCTTTCCATACACTAGGGTGTAAAGTAAACCATTATGAAACAGAAGCTATTTGGCAGTTATTCAAACAAGAAGGCTATGAACGCGTTGACTTTGAAGCAACGAGTGATGTATATATTATTAACACTTGTACGGTCACAAATACCGGGGATAAAAAGAGCCGGCAAATTATCCGCAGGGCGATTCGTAAAAATCCGGATGCCATTATTGGTGTAACAGGCTGTTATGCGCAAACTTCTCCTGCGGAAATTTTGGATATACCGGGAGTCGATATCGTTATTGGGACACAAGATCGAGTGAAGTTGCTTCCATTAATTGAACAATTTGAAAATGAAAGACAGCCGATCAATGCGGTTGGAAACATCATGAAAAGCCGTGTTTATGAAGAATTGGATGTACCGGCTTTTACCGATCGAACAAGGGCTTCCTTGAAAATTCAGGAAGGTTGTAACAATTTCTGTACTTTTTGTATTATTCCATGGGCAAGGGGACTATTGCGTTCCCGCGATCCGCAGGAAGTGATTCATCAAGCGCAGCAGCTCGTAGATGCAGGGTACAAGGAAATTGTCCTAACCGGAATTCACACCGGCGGTTACGGAGAAGATTTAAAGGATTATAATTTTGCAATGCTGCTTCATGATATCGAGGCACAGGTAAAAGGTTTAAAACGACTCCGTATTTCCTCTATTGAGGCAAGCCAGATTACCGATGAGGTCATTGAAGTCATTAATCAGTCGAATGTCATTGTGAGACATCTGCATATTCCAATTCAATCAGCCTCAAACGGTGTCTTGAAAAGAATGCGCCGAAAATATACAATGGAATTTTTTGCGGAAAGATTGGATCGTCTAAAAGAAGTACTTCCGGGGCTTGCTGTCACTTCTGATGTTATTGTTGGATTCCCTGGTGAAACAGAAGAAGAGTTTATGGAAACCTACAATTTTGTACAAAAACATCAATTCTCTGAACTCCATGTTTTCCCTTACTCTAAACGTACTGGCACGCCTGCAGCGCGTATGGAAGATCAGGTGGATGAGGAAGTAAAAAATGAACGTGTTCATCGTTTGATCGCTTTATCAGACCAGCTGGCTAAGGAATATGCTTCTCAGTTTGAAGGAGAAGTACTGGAAGTCATTCCGGAAGAAAGATTTTCTGAGGATCCGGAATCCGGCTTATATGAAGGATATTCTGATAACTATTTAAAAGTAGTTTTCCCGGCAACAGAGGAAATGATTGGCCAAATCGTAAAGGTTAAAATTGAAAAAGCTGGTTATCCTCATAATCAAGGGGAATTTGTCCGTGTTTTAGAGGACGAAGAGGCTAAAGAAAAGGCTGTATAATGCAAGAAATCAGCACAAGCAAAATATTTTTGCAAAAAATAAGCCTTATTTAAACAAGGTTTGGCAAAAACAAACAGAGGTTAAGAAGAAATACAGTTGACCTAGTTTCTCGGTTATATTATAATTGCAAGGTACATGGTATTACATGTACTTGATGTAAGTGTGTTGTGCTCGGAGGGAGGGAAAGAGAATGTCTAAAACTGTCGTTCGTAAAAACGAATCGCTTGAAGATGCTCTTCGACGCTTCAAACGTACTGTTTCTAAATCAGGTACTATTCAAGAAGCTAGAAAACGCGAATTCTACGAAAAGCCAAGCGTAAAACGTAAGAAGAAGTCTGAAGCTGCAAGAAAACGCAAGTTCTAAGAGAGGGTGTAATGATTTAGTGAGTCTTCTCGAACGGATTAACAGCGATTTAAAGCAAGCGATGAAAAACAAAGAAAAGGATAAACTTGGGGTTATCCGCATGATTAAAGCTTCAATGCAAAATGAAGCATTGAAATTGGGTCATGAACTTACCGATGAAGAAGAATTAACCATCCTTACACGTGAAGTAAAACAGCGCAAGGATTCCCTCCATGAATTTGAAAAAGCAGGTCGCGAAGATCTTGTTGAAAAAATTCGTATTGAATTAAAATACGTAGAGCTATACATGCCTGAGCAGCTTTCAGAAGAAGAAGTAACTGAAATTGTCAAACAGGCAATTTCAGAGACAGGCGCTTCAACGAAAGCGGAAATGGGTAAAGTGATGGCGGCTGTCATGCCAAAGGTTAAAGGCAAAGCAGACGGTTCACTTGTAAATAAACTCGTACAACAACAACTTTCATAAACAATCATAATTGCTGATAAAAGGCTGCAGGTTCCTGCAGCCTTTTTAAGTGTACATCTGTCAGGTGAAATTTCTCCTCTATTTGTCAATCAAGTGAAACCATTTTTCTCTTGAAACGTATTCATTTATAATGAAGGCTGTTTTTGTAAAGTTTATTGTTAAAGTCTAAAGGCAGATTTTAACGTAGAAACAGCTATTTTCAGGCTTTTAATTCAGTTTACAGCTCTTTTCTCTTCAAAGAAATCTAGCTTCACATTGAAAAACAAAGTCAAGCAACTTATATTTTTAAACTAAAAACAACAATGTATGAGAAAAGAGCCAAAATGAATGATAGGAAGGAGGCAGATAAAGATGGTTTGGCGAAAGGCAGCAGGGATTCCCCTTGGATTGGTATTAATGTTTTTTGTACTTCCTTCATTCGTTGGTGCCAGTATTGTAGATGGAGGTAGTGCGAATGAAGTTTCATTTTTCGGTCAATTGGCCAACTTTTTAATTCATCCGGCGGTGATTCCGATTCTATTAACAATCGGTTGTTTAGGGTTAGTAATGGAATTGTTTACTCCCCGTTTAGGGCTTCCCGGGCTTGTTGGGGTTGCTGCGTTTTTACTGTTTTTCTATGGGCACATCATGACTGGTATGGCAGGTGCCTGGTCACTTATTTTTTTTGCCGCAGGTATTATTCTCATTGTATTAGAGTTGGTATTGCCGGGAGGAGTCATTGGGATCATTGGGTTCGGTGCTTTTCTAGCTAGCTTTTTCATTGCAACGGATAATTATGTTCACATGGCCTACTCTTTATTGATTGCATTTGCAGTTTCCATTTTGGCTATGATAGTCATGATAAAGGTGTATGATAAGAAAATGAAATTTTTTAAAAAATTAATTTTAACTGATGCAACGACAACAGAAAGCGGATATGTATCCAATCAGAATCGAACAGAGCTTCTTGGACTCACGGCAACAACCTTGACCGATTTACGTCCATCGGGTACTGTGCTTGTAGAGGATGAGCGGATCGATGTTGTTTCTAATGGGAGTTTTATCACAAAAGGAACAGTAGTTAAATTTATTAAAGTGGAAGGATCCAGAATTGTCGTCAGAGAAATGCTGGAATCCGAAAAAGAATAGGAGTTGATTGATGATGATTGATGCAGGAACAGCCTTTTTATTAATCGCTGTAGTCATTGCTGTTATTTTATTAGCTGTATTATTTACATTTGTCCCTGTTATGCTGTGGATTTCAGCGCTTGCAGCAGGAGTTAGGGTAAGTATCTTTACGTTAATTGGAATGAGATTGCGTCGTGTTATTCCAAGCCGAGTGATTAACCCGTTGATTAAAGCCCATAAAGCGGGCATTACTGTGACAAACAATCAGTTGGAGAGTCACTATCTGGCCGGAGGGAATGTGGACCGCGTTGTAAACGCGTTGATTGCCGCACATAGAGCCAATATTGAATTAAGCTTTGAACGCTGTGCCGCTATTGATCTGGCCGGTCGTGATGTGTTGGAAGCAGTACAAATGAGTGTTAATCCGAAGGTGATCGAAACACCATTTATTGCCGGTGTGGCAATGAACGGAATTGAAGTAAAGGCTAAGGCGAGAATTACGGTTCGAGCCAATATTGAGCGCCTCGTTGGGGGTGCCGGTGAAGAAACAGTTATCGCCCGTGTCGGAGAAGGGGTAATCTCCACGATTGGGGCATCGCAGCATCATAGTCAAGTGTTGGAAAACCCGGATTCGATTTCGCAAACGGTCTTGGCAAAAGGACTGGATTCCGGAACAGCATTTGAAATCTTATCGATTGATATTGCGGATGTTGATATCGGTAAAAATATCGGGGCAAATTTACAAACGGAACAGGCTGAGGCAGATAAGAAAATCGCTCAGGCAAAGGCGGAAGAACGCCGGGCTATGGCGGTAGCGCAGGAGCAGGAAATGAAGGCCCGTGTCGAAGAGATGAAGGCGAAGGTTGTGGAATCAGAAGCGGAGGTTCCATTAGCGATGGCAGAAGCATTAAAGAGTGGAAAACTCGGCGTTATGGACTACATGAATCTGCAAAACATTACAGCGGATACAGAGATGCGTGATTCGATTAGCAAAATGTCAGGAACAAAGGAAAAAGGCAAGTAAGGTTAAGAACCTGGAATCGTGAGCAGAAAGGAGGTTCTTCCTTTGGAGTTTTTCTTTGAAAATCCAATTCTAGTTATTGTCTTAATCGGTTTAATATCATCCTTTTTTAGGAAGAAAAAAGACAACCCTGAAATACAAGGCAGAACGCCGACAGATGCTGGAGGGGGGCAAAATAAGCGTCCCCCCAGTCCATTTGACGAAGCACGGGATATTTTTAAAGAATTATCACGTTCCCTTCAGGAGCCGCAGTCAAAGCCTGTGCCGCGAAGGACGATGGAAAAACAGTTCCAGTCTAAAAGAAAGACGGAGACTTCCCAAGAGAGAATGGAACAGCCCACAGCTGCGGGTATGGATGTGGCGGAGACAAAACCTATTCGAAACGAGATGAAAAGGCCTCCTATCGGGCTAGAACCGAAAGCAGTGCCTAACAAAGAATTAAAGGTGCAAGAGGAGCAATTAATTGATGCAATCATCTGGTCGGAAATTATCGGGCCTCCAAGGGCAAAAAAACCATATATGAGAAAGAACGTCAGAGGTTAAAGCGAGCGGAAAAAAAAGTGCTAGAACCCCCTTTCATTTCATACACTGAGATGAAAGGGGGTTCTTTTTTATGGCGAAAAAGTGGGGACAGCACCTCCGCAATTGGATTACCAAAAACATGGAACTTCCACAGGATGTCATGATGGATCTACCCCGAATTACGATGATCGGCCACATACATATTTATATCGAAAACCACCGTGGGCTGATTACATTTTCTGATAAGGAACTGAGACTGCTTCTGAAACAAGGGCAGCTTTTAATAAAAGGGAAAGCGTTTGTCATTAAAACGATATTACCGGAAGAGATACTCCTTGAGGGGAAAATTGATCAGGTCATCTTTTTACAGGAATAACCGGCGTTATTTATGAGGATTTGCTTGCAGCAGGAAATAAAGAAATGCGGGAGGAGGACATGAATGAAGAATCAGGGGCTGAATTTTTTTATTGGGAATGTAGTTGTGAAGATTACTGGAAAAGGGTTAGAGCGGTGTATCAATAATCTGACAAGAAATGGATTATTTATTTGGGATGTGCGCCGGCAGGGAGTTCAGTCTGTCACATTTAAAATCAAGCTTAATGATCTCTCTAAATTAAGAAGCGGAATGAGAGGAAGCGGCTGTCGGGCGGAATTTATGCAGCGGGACGGCGCTCCTTTTTTTCTAAAAAGACTCTATAAAAATAGCGGCATCCTAGTTGGGATCTTTTTATTTTTAGCAGCGATTTTCATTTTATCGAATATGATTTGGGGGGTTCACATTAAAGGCGCTGAGCCGGCTACAGAGTATAAGATCCGAAAGGAATTGGACAAAATAGGAATTAAAACAGGCAGGTTCCAATGGTCTGTTGATAATGTCGAGGGAATTCAGCGGCATCTGACCGATCATATTGAGGAGAT
>CALGSR010000525.1 GCA_937902115.1 uncultured Bacillus sp.
GCCTTCCGCTCTGTACCTGGAGTTCGTAAGGAATATCCGAACGCTTTCGGCCGCTGAGAAATCGGTTTTTGATCTGTACGTGCAGGGGCACAAGGCCAAGGAAATTGCAGAGATTCTTTGCCTTTCCATCAATACAATTAAAACACATAACCGGCGCATCTATATGAAGCTAAACGTTACCTCCCGCAAGGAGCTCATGGTGTATATTCAGATGATGGAGGAGGTAGGCTGCGCAAATGCGGGAAACAAGTGAACCGAGAGAACTGGAAACCTTAGCGTCACGCATCCAATGGATCATTGGAGAACAGCAGATTAAGCAGGTGGACTTCGCCAGAGCACTTGGAATCAGCGCAAATTATGTCTATCTGCTGACCAGCGGCAGGAAAACCTTAATATCCGGGCCGTTGGCACGACTGATTGAAAGCACCTACGGGTACTCCGCCGAGTGGATACTGACCGGCAAAAGGCCAGAAAACAATGGAATCGCGCATAGCGATTTGCAAAACGACACCATTCAGAAAGTGAAGCAGATGGATAACGGGGAGCTGAGGGCAGTGGCGGCCTTTATTCGCTCTTTGCAGAACATGGATAGGGAATGAGCCAAAGGCAGACTGATATCATAGCGCCCTTTTCCTTTCCTGCCGGAACTACGCCGTTAGGATCAGATGGTAGGAGTCGTTTCTGCTGTCGGATATGAGAATATGAGAAGCGGCGCCCTTTCCAGTAGGGAGGTATACTCATGTACCATTACAGAAAAGGGCGGGAAGGCGTTAGGACATATAAAACCATTTTGAGCGCTGCAAGTCCTCATTTCCGTATCAATCATCGTAAAAGTCCCTCATGTGTGAGTTTGAATATAGGATTTCTCTAAACATTGAAAAGATATCCTCAAACCGAATATCTGTCTTGGCGGGGCAAAAACCGTATAAAAAAAGCCCGAAAAAAGTTAACGTTCTGCGGTTTTTCCGCAGAACATCTTTTTGAGGGCTTAATTATGGTGCGGCAGAGAGGACTCGAACCTCCACCACCTTGCGGGACTAGAACCTGAATCTAGCGCGTCTGCCAATTCCGCCACTGCCGCTTAATGCTGATTTATTGCCTCAGCAAGACAAATTATATTACATGCCTTCCTCCCTTGTCAAGCCGGTTTTTGTACATGATGATTTCTAGCTTCCCCTACAGATGGCTTCTTAGCTTCACCTTCAATTGCAGTGATTAATACTGCAAAAACCTGTCGCAACTTTTTTTCACCGCTATGAATATACTTCCACATTATAGCTGCGCTGCCTTCAATATGCCCCGTTGCTTGGGTCACATATCTGGCTTGATGATAACGGTCCAGCACATAAACACTCCTTTAATCCTGCCCGGAACATTTTATATCCAAGGTTCTCCATCATAGGTTTTTTCAATTGCATCGATTTCATATGATATGTTCGTCAATCTAGTCTGCTATTTCCAGTCCAAGATCATCCTTGCCGCTATAACCCATTAAACTCCACCTTCTGGTGTCGACATAAACCCCTCTAAAATCCCGACGATCCCCCATTTATGACGAATAATACCGGTTATCTCCATTATTTACCACCATAAATCGGCAGGGTTCTCCTATATTTTGTAGAAATTTGTCATTGATTACTCTATTACCAAAAAAATTTTATTTATGAAAGGTTTGATTATTTATGTAGAATTTTGTCTTTAATTATTTTTTTGCTAAAACGACCTTATTAAGGAAGGAGAATATTTTGAAAAAAAATCGCGATTTGTTAAAATGTTTCGCAATTCTAACTTTCTTGACATTGTTTGCATTGACTGGATTAACTCCGTCAGTACATGCAGCAACATCCAAAGCTACAGCCACTGTAGATTATGGGACCAAAGATCTTGCCTTAGGCAGCCAAGGCTCAGCCGTCACGCAATTGCAAAAAGATCTTGCTGGATTAGGCTTCTACTCAAATAGTATTGATGGATCGTTTGGTGCGAAAACTAAAAATGC
>CALGSR010000526.1 GCA_937902115.1 uncultured Bacillus sp.
ACATTCCTTGAGGAAGGAGTCTTCTGTCGGTAAATGATAAAAATAATGGCTGAGAACCAAACAACTAAAATAAGGCCATATAAATATGGATGAAGGGATGCATTGTCCACCCAGGTTGTCAATAATGTTCTTCCATTGACAAAAATAATAAATCCTCCGACAAAAACACCCATTAACTGCGGATGAACCTTTTGTACGAGCCAAGCAGCGATAGGTGCAGCAATAACGCCTCCTATGATTAATGCCGTAACCCAGAGCCAATTCACTTGATTCCATCCCAATGAAATAAAGAAGCCAATTGAAGCTGAAACAGCAATGGCAAATTCACTTGTGTCAACCGTACCGACTACTTTTCTGACGCTCATATCATTTTTACTTAAAAGGACCGGTGTCGCAATCGGCCCCCAGCCACCGCCCCCGGTTGCATCCATAAACCCGGCAATAAATCCGAGCGGAATCGATTGTTTCTTCGTTAAGGTAGATTTATCCTTTCCGGAAAATGGTTTGAACTTAAATAAAAAGCGAATGAAAACATAAACCCCTAGAAGTAAAAGAAAAATGGAGACATATGGTTTTGCTAATTCACCAGGAAGATTACTTAAAAAAGTGGCTCCCAAAAAAGCACCGATCGAACCTGGGATGATTAATTTCTTCACCATACTCTTATCAACATTTCCAAATTTAATATGGGAAACTCCTGACGCTGCAGTTGTTACCACTTCTGATAAATGAACCGATGCAGATGCCGCAGCCGGTGCGATACTAAATGCCAATAATAAAGAGGTAGATGTTACACCATAGGCCATGCCTAATGCACCATCGATTAACTGTGCTAAAAAACCAATAAAGGCGAATACAAGTAGCTTTTTCATTTTGTGTTCCTCCTGTTATCCATCCGTTGCTCAATTGTTAAATTATTAAAAATAATATATATACTATTCCTATCTGTCAACTATATTTTATGTGATTTATCAAATATTTAACATCTAGTTTTTAAAAATCTTTTTTCGATTCATTCATTGAAATAAAAAAACTCCCTTAACAGGTAATATCGATTTTCATCAATATTCCAGTAAAGGAGTTTTAGTTACACTGGGCCAAGTCTTTATCTAAAACCGGTAGCTGTTTTTATTATAGATCTTATTTTTTGACAGATCCTTCAAGTACAAAGGCACCATAATATTTAGTGGCAGGGTGACGTTCATTCAACAGATCGCTGCCAAAGAGTGTTTTCCGTAATGTCGCTGCCTCACCATGTCCATTGCGAGCTAAACCGGCTTCCGTAGAACAGGCATAAACTGATCAATAAATTCCTTATAGGCACCTGGTATCGTTGCGTTGATGACATTAATGCCATCAACGCCTGCTTCACTCCAGCGCTTGAGCTGATCGGCAATCGTGTCATGCGTACCAACAATCCTTGTTGTTTTCCCTTGAAGTCTGGCAAGGTCTTCAACGGTTGGTGTTCTGCCTGGTGTACTTTGTTTCACCCAATCGATTAAACTTCTCGTTCCCTCTGTTTCAATTTCCGCAAGAGGGGTATCCAAGCTTAGCCCGCCTAAATCAATTCCAATCCCTCCTGCGAGAGGAGCAATCATCATATCTAAATCTATTTTCTTTTCAAGTTCTATTTCTTTTTGACGAGCTTCTTCCTCTGTTTCGCCAATGACAAAGGATAGTCCTTGATAAAAACAGACATCGTTGCCATCTCGGCCATGTTGGATTGCTAATTGACGTGTATCATAAATCAATTTTCGTGCGCTTTCCGGATCTGGTGTAACAATAAAGATAGCCTCCACATTTTTGCGGCAAAATTTCGTCCAGCAGGAGATGAACCTGCTTGGAATAATACAGGCGTTCGCTGCGGTGATGGTGCCACAAGATGCGGACCTTCCACTTTGTAGCGCTCACCAATATGATTGATTTTATGGATTTTAGAAGGGTCTGCGTGAATGCCGCTTTTCCGATCTTGTACTAGGGCACCTTCATCCCACGAACCTTCCCAAAGTTTATACAATACATCTAGATATTCATCTATCCAACGATACCGTTCATCATGTGGGATTAAATCATCGTAGCCAAAATTATGGAAAGCATTCTCTGATGAACTTGTAACCATATTCCAGGCAATTCGTCCTTTGGAGATATGATCCAAGGTTGAAACATGCCGTGCTAAATTAAAAGGCGGTTATTGCAGCGGTGCTGCCGTAAATGCCAGACCCAGATGTTTTGTATTCACAGCGAGCGCAGACATCAAGACCATCGGATCATTCCCGGGGATTTGCAGACCATTTTCAGCATGGAACTCCCAGCCTCCGCGGTAATTGCCATATAAGCCAATAACATCTGCGAAAAATATCGCATCAAATCCTCCCTCTTCCAGCTTCTGAGCCAGCTTTATCCATAGTTCAACATCATTATAGTTTATCTGATTGCCTGCCTCATCACGCCACAATCCGTGGACAATATGAGAAGGTGTATTCATGACAAACGCTGAAAACGAAAGTGGTTTTGACATTTTAGTAACCTCCTATTATACTGATTGAGTTATTTTTTGACTGTTCCGATAGTTATTTAGGGCAGAACCTGCAATTTGACTGATGATCATATCATTATGCGGTGGATTGTATAAACCGCATTGAACGTCTCTGAAATATCTTTCCAGCGGGAAGTCTTTCGAAAGGGCATGACCTCCGGCAATGGATATGGCCAGTTCAACGATTTTTATGGCATTGTTTGTGATCGTATATTTCGCAATCGAAACTTCATCTGTTAACTCTTCTCGGAGATTTACATGGTTATCCCATTTTTCTGCTAAAGAATAAAGTAAAAATTTAGATGAACTTATAAGAATCCCTATTTCACCTATTTTTTGTTTCACATGCGGCGCTTCTGATATGTTATTCCTGAGACTCAGAGAATACTTATTCTCTGCAAATTCGATAATAAAAGCTCTTGCTGCATCTGCAATTCCTAAATAGATGGCCGGCAATTGCAGCGTGTATGCTTTACTGCCCGCATTAAATCGGCTGTTCGAGAGATTATCAGAGTATGTTAATAGTGCCTCATCAGGCACAAACGTGTTAGTCATTTCTACATCATGGCTGCCTGTGCTCCTCATTCCCAGCGTATTCCAGGTATGAATGACTTTCACAGTCTCGTCTTTTCTAATTAAAAATTCGGCTGTTTTATCTTCTTCCTCAATATAAGCAAGAACGGCAAAATGCTTCAAATAGGGAGCCAAAGTAGCAAATGCCTTTCTCCCTGAAATCACATAGCCGCCCTGTGTTTTCTTTGCTATCGTTGTCGGTTTATTTCCTCTGGTAATATTGCTGCCGTCCCTTTCAGTCGCAAAAACATTCAGCAACGATCCATGCTGTACGGCATCTTCACATACTCTTTTAAAGACCGTTTCTTCCCATGGCCGTGAATAATTCAGTGAGAAAAAGGTCATCAAATGCCACCCAACAGCCAAAGCGGTAGAACCCGCTCCTTTAGCCAGTCTTTCTTGCACCAATAAGATTTCGTATAAGGAAAGCTCATCACCGCCATACTCTTTCGGCAGCGCAAGCTTGAAGTAGCCTTCTTTTTCCAGCAATTCAAAATGCTCATACGGAAATTCTCCGGCTTCATCATACTTCCCTGCTGTTTTACTTACCGCTTCTGCAATTCTATTAGCATAGTCTACAAGCTGCTTATCTCTTTCATTTCGTATAAATATTTGCTCATTTTTAGCCATTTACGGTCATTACCTCTTTCTCTCAATTTTTTCAGAAGTCGGGTCAATACGGTCTCATTTAACAAGATTTCCAACTCAAGTGGGATAAATTTTCTCAAATATTGATTTTTTTCTTTTATTATACTCATCTCTTTCCCTACCCTTTTGAATTACCATCCCAAAATAATATGTAGGAAATGTTATTCTTCAAAATCTTAGTAATGAAAAAGAGACACTCTTTCAGACTTGTGGAGCTAAGTCTAAAAAGCGTCTCTGGTCGTCCAGTCAACTTTTATATGTTCTATATTTTCTCTCTCTTTTTATATTTAGAATAGATTAAATGATTTCTAGATTGGTAGATTTTTTATTAACGATTTATTATTTCACATCTGCAGTCTTTTTCGCTGGAATATGCTGATTTGCAATCAATTCACCAAATGGACTGACAAATGCGACTTCGTCTT
Source organism: uncultured Bacillus sp. (assembly GCA_937902115.1). Classification (GTDB taxonomy): domain Bacteria; phylum Bacillota; class Bacilli; order Bacillales; family Cytobacillaceae; genus Bacillus_BD. Next base: position 4,183 of record CALGSR010000526.1, read on the forward strand.
CTTTCTTTTCTTGTTTAATTGGCAGTTTTGGAAATAGCAGTTCTGCAACACGATAGGCTTCTTCCAAATGCGGATATCCGGAGAAAACAAATTTCTCAATCCCTAAATCAGCATATTCCTTCATTCGGGCAGCCACTTGATCAGGGTTCCCAACAAGTGCTGTGCCTGCACCGCCTCGTACCAGTCCGACACCAGCCCATAGATTTGGACTAATTTCCAGGTTGGAACGATCTCCTTGATTAAGCTCAGTCATTAATTTCTGGCTTTCTGAATCCATACGGGAGAAAATCTTTTGTGCTGCGGCGATGGAATCATCATCAACATATTGAATTAATTCCTCAGCTGCTTTCCAGGCTTCTTCCTCTGTTTCACGGACAATGACGTGAAGGCGAATTCCGAAACGAACGGTTCTTCCCTTTTTGGCTGCAAGTTCTCGAACCTTTCTAATTTTTTCCTCAACTTGTGCAGGCGGCTCTCCCCATGTTAAATATACATCGATATGATTCGCCACCACATCTAAACCGGCATCTGATGAACCGCCAAAGAATAACGGAGGATAAGGTTTTTGTACTGGCGGATAAAGAACCTGACCGCCTTCTACACTTAAGTACTCTCCTTTGAAATTCACTTCTTCTCCTTGTAATAATCCCTTCCAAATTTGCAGGAATTCATCCGTTTGTGCATATCGTTCATCATGTTCAAGGAATTGGCCGTCCCCGGCTAATTCTACCGGATCACCGCCGGCCACAACATTGATTAATAGTCTACCCTTGGAAAAACGATCAAGTGTTGCGGTCATTCTTGCGGCAAAGCTTGGATTCATAATTCCCGGTCTTACTGCAACAAGAAATTTTAATTTCTCTGTAACTGAAAGTAAAGATGAAGCAACAACCCAAGAGTCTTCGCAAGATTTCCCTGTAGGAATCAATACACCGCTGTAGCCCAATTCATCTACCGCCTGTGCAATTTGTTTGCAGTATGAATAGCTGACTGCCCTGGCTCCATCTGCTGTTCCTAAATAGCGTCCATCCCCATGTGTCGGTATAAACCAAAAAATTTCCATTACTAGTATCCCCTTTTTATTTATATGAATTTTAATACTTAACTGTATTTAATAAAATGAAAACTTCATAAATTCCCTTTTATGAATAAGGAGTTATTTCAGGCAATCGCTCATTGAGAACCGAGTATCTAATATCTCGAATTTTGTAGTCAATCGGATCATGTAATGTATGTGTTCTTACGTTTCGCCAAAATCGGTCAAAACGATATTTGCCTGCTGTTGCTCTGGCTCCCATCACTTCAAACATATGGCTAGTTACCTTTAATGCGGTTTTTGCCGTTATTACTTTTGCCGCCGCAACAATAATACCGCATTCACCGCGTTCCTGTTCAGTTATCGATACTTCCTTATTCCATGCATCCTTAAGCGACTCTGCAGCAAGGTCCGCAAGTGCAGATGCTGCCTGCAGCCCAACAAATAATTCGCCGTAGTGATGAAGGTTATAAGGATCATTTGCCGCCGTTTCTGCTCCTGAAGTAATCCACGGCCGAGTGATTGTCTTTGTATACTCTTTTGCTGCTTTAAAAGCTCCCTCTGCTACACCCAGAAGGACATGTGTTAAAATGGATTGTGCTGTATGCGTCCGGATAGTTGGAAAGAAACTTTTAGGTTCCTGTTCATAAAAATCCAGCACTTCGTCCTTTTCGATTAATACATTTTGAAATATAACTGTGCCGCTATCGGTCTGCCTTTGCCCGAAGCTGTCCCAATCACCTTTCACCACTATTCCTCTTCGGTTAGTCGGAATTGTGGCAATAAAAGGCGTTTCTTTCTCTGGATTTTTCGCTGAAAGCAATAGTCGATCAGAGTCTTGTGCCCCTGAGCAAAAGCTTTTCTTTCCATTCACCACCCATTGATTTCCGACTTGTTGCACCACAACATTTTCATCGCGTGGATTAAATGTATTTCCCCAAAATAGATTTTTATCCACTGTTTCTTTTTCATATTTTTCTGCTTGTTCTGGTGAACCATATAGATGAACGGACTTCAAGCATAAAAAGTGATAACCAAATAAGTGAGCCATGGAACCATCTGCTTTTGCAATTTCACGTGTTAGCTGTAATACAGTTTTCAAGTTTTCACCATAACCGCCTAATGATTTGGGAGTAATTAAGGCAAGCAATCCGCTTTGACGAAACAAATCTCGTTCTGTCTTTGCCGTTCCGCCTCTTTTATCTCTTTCGACTGCAGTTTTCTCAAACTCCTTTGCTAAGCTACGAACAACATCCAAGTAGTCCTTTTTTGTATCCAATGCAGCAGTCATGTAACAATGCGCCTCCATTTGATGTAATGTTTGAAATGAGTATTTCTATTGATTCTAAATGTTAAAGTCCCCTGTTTCTGTTGCTTCGGTAAATTCATTCAACGTTTTTGTCAGACCGCCATTTCCAAAGCGGACATATTTATGAGAAGCGGTCTCTTTTTTTTGATTGACATAATCTAAAAAGGCCAGAATATGAATTCGTCTCTGAATAATGAGAACTACTCCATGTTCGTAAAACCAATTATCTATCGTATTGTAAACACCCTTGTTTACTTTATATTTGTTCTGACAAGATAGGAAAAAGTGCAAATCAGGTAAATTCAGATACTCGCTGTCTTTTAACTTTCTATTTCCGCTAGTTTGCTGATTTTCATTTTCTGCAAAACTTTTCTTTTGAAGTGCCATCATGTTCCCTCCTAAGCTGAACATAAAAAGAAAGAGGCACCCAGTTCTAGTCTTCCTCTCAGAACTGAGTGCCTCTAGTTGTCTAGTCAGCACTTTAATATTTGGTTTATTTGAACTTACTATAATTCACATTAATCCAATCTGTCAAGTGTACTTTAGAGATATTATTTAAAGTTATTTTTGGTTCTGTTTGTTATCTCTGCACTTTCGTATTCCTGCAGCAATTCTTTTGCTACCTGTGCCACGGATTGAACTTTCTTAATGGCACCGACGCCATGTCCGGCAGACCAGATATCCTTCCATGCCTTTAGTCCCTCTTTTGAATCTGACCAGTTGAAATCTCTCTTTTTCTGCAAATTCTGCGGATCGAGTCCTGCTCTAACGATGCTAGGTTTTAAATAATTAGCATGAATCCCGCTAAATGAATCCGTGTAAATGATATCTTCTACACCTGCATGAATGAGCATATGTTCATATTCAGGATTTGCTAGACTTTCTTTCGTTGCAATAAAGCGAGTTCCCATATAGACGAGGTCTACTCCCAAGATTTGCGCTGCTAGGATATCTTGCCCATGAGAAATGCCGCCAGCAAGGATGATAATGCCATCCCAAAACTCTTTCACTGCACTGATAAAAGCGAACGGGTTTAAGGTTCCGCCATGACCACCGGCACCGCTCGTTACCAAAATTAAGCCATCCGTTCCTTTTTCTGCCGCTTTTTTCGCATGCTTCAAGTTAATGACATCGGAAAATACGAGACCGCCGTAGCCATGAACAATGCTCACCACTCTGCTCGGGTCGCCTAAGGAAGTAACCACCATCGGCGGCTGGAATTTTTCAATGAATCGCAAATCGTCTTCGTAGCGTTTATTGG
>CALGSR010000527.1 GCA_937902115.1 uncultured Bacillus sp.
AACGAAACATTTTATTTTTCCGTCCGCTCGCTTATTGATTTCCTGAGCAAGGGATATCCGATCAAGGGAATGGATGTAATCCACCTTGTCGATGATATTTTTCACCTTTCTCGTTTGCAAGGAACCAATAAAATGCCAGTGTGGCTTGTCCTTCAATACTTCCCATTTCGCATTCAAGCCTTCTTCTCGATTTTCACCAAGATCCAAAATCCCTGCCTCGACGGCTTCATTTGCACGTTCAACAGAAACATATTTCGTTACCGCTATGATGGTAATTTCGTCAGGACTGCGGTTGGATTTTTCACACGCTGCTACAATTGCTTCTCTGATTTTTAGTAAATTATCTGCTACTTTCATTTGCTTATTGATTGTCCTCCTTCCAGCCGATGAAACCCATCAAACGTCCCGTCTTCCCTTTATCTCTACGGTGTGAATAGAAATACTCTTGATGGCAGCTGGTACAGTAATTTGTCAACCCAATATGTTCATATTGCACACCTGCTTTTAACAGAATCTGCCTATTGCATTCTTTTAAATTAAGTCTAAACTGATGGTCGTTGACTAAATTATATGTCTTTTTATCGACACCTTCTAGTCTATTTTGCACTAATTTAATCACACGTTCATCAACGATATAACAATTTTCGCATATTGAGGGTCCGATTGCGACTAAAATGTCTTTTGCCTTTATTCCCTCTCTTTGAAAAGTGTGAACCATTTCTTCCGCGATCCCATTTACTGTTCCTTTCCAGCCCGCATGTGCAATGCCAATTGCTCCTGATTGCGGGTGAAAAAAGAAAATTGGAACACAATCTGCAAAGCATAGGGTAAGGAGAATATTTTTCTCGAATGTAAAGAAACCATCCGTTTCCTTAAAGGCAGTATTATACTCAGCCGCCCCTTTGCCCCGATCTCTTCCAGTTACTTTTCGTATATTTATTTCATGCGTCTGCTCAGCTCCTACCCAGTCTTCCAACGGGATAGTGAGTTTATCTGCAACGATTTTCCGGTTTTGGCGGACATTCTCAAGTTGGTCTCCCACATGAAAGCCTAAATTTAGGCTTAAAAAGTCTTTCTCGCTCTGCCCGCCGTTTTTACTAGTAAAACCAGCTTTCAGATTGGGATACTTTTGGACCCAATCAGCAAGAACCATGTATTCTTCTTCCTGTAAAATGAATGGCTCCATCCCTATCCCCCATTGATAAATCTAATAAAATAAAGGTACTTCTATCTATAAAATGGTAGTCCTTTTCATTTTAGCATAGAACGTTCAGCCTTCACAGTAAATTTAAGTACTATGACTCATCTTCGACCATTTTCACTTCAACAGAATCTTTATAACGAACAAGTATAACATCCTCACCAATCTTAATGATATTCTTCCAAGGGATCACAACATCTTCATCTTTGCCGAAAAACCCCAATATTTTACCTGCCCCCGCTATAATAATCGCTTCAACCTTTCCCGTCTGAAGATTGATTTCAATATCTCCTATATTTCCTAGCTTTTTTCCATCTGAAATATTGACAACATCTTTTATTTGAAAATCTGAAATTTTCACCATCACATTCACTCCTATATATCACACTTTATTCATATATATGATGGAGGAAGAGGAAGCATGAAAAAAAGCTGCTCTTTAAAGAGACAGCTTTAGCTTTGAATATTTTTATTCATTTGTTTGATGGCCGCTTTTTCAAGGCGGGAAACCTGTGCCTGTGATATTCCAATTTCTTCTGCCACTTCCATTTGTGTTTTTCCCTGGAAGAATCTCTTGCGTAGTATCAGCTTTTCCCGTTCATTTAATCTTCTCATGCCTTCCTTAAGTGCTAGCTCCTCAATCCATTGAATATCCTTATTTTTTTCATCACTTAATTGATCCATTACATATATCGGGTCTCCACCATCATTGTAAATGGGCTCAAACAGGGAAACAGGATCTTGTATCGCATCAAGCGCAAAGACAATTTCCTCGTGAGGTACATCAAGCTCTTTTGCAATCTCTTCTGCTGTTGGTTCGCGAGAAGTTTGGCTCATTAATCGTTCCCGTACCTGCAATGCTTTATAGGCAATATCTCTTAAAGAGCGGGAAACACGGATCGGGTTGTTATCCCTCAGGTAGCGCCTGATTTCTCCAATAATCATTGGAACCGCATAAGTAGAAAATCTTACATTTTGTCCTAAATCAAAGTTATCAATTGATTTCATAAGTCCAATACAGCCCACTTGGAAAAGATCATCAACATACTCGCCCCTGTTATTAAATCGTTGAATGACACTTAAAACAAGACGCAAGTTTCCGTTAACCAGCTTTTCACGTGCGGATATATCCCCTTGTTGCATTTGCTTGAAGAGTATTCTCATTTCTTCGTTTTTTAAAACTGGAAGCTTTGATGTGTCAACACCGCAAATTTCTACTTTGTTTCGAGTCAATCCATTTCCCTCCTTACAGGAGCTGCTGTACAAAAAACAGTATCTCCCCTGTAAGGAAAAATATGCACAGTTGAAATGGACTCAAGATTCTAAAAAAGACCTGGACTTCAAACGGCCTTATCATTAGCGGATTTTTTCGCGAAAAAAATTATTTAGACCATTTTATTAAATTCCTTTTTCAACCTTTTGATAATTCTTTTTTCCAGTCTGGAAATATAGGACTGAGAAATTCCTAGCATATCCGCAACATCCTTTTGCGTTTTCTCTTCACCATTGCCAAGCCCGAATCGAAGCTCCATGATTTGCTTTTCACGGTCTGAGAGCTGATGGAGTGCTTTTAATAATAACTTTTTATCGACATTTGCTTCTAAATCCTTCGTAATGATATCGTCATCCGTTCCAAGAACGTCTGATAATAATAGTTCATTTCCATCCCAATCAATATTCAACGGTTCATCGAACGATACTTCGGAGCGGATTTTATTATTTCTCCTTAAGTACATGAGGATTTCGTTTTCAATACATCGTGATGCATATGTAGCAAGTTTAATCTTCTTCTCCGGATTGAATGTATTGACTGCTTTAATTAATCCTATCGTTCCAATGCTGATAAGATCCTCAATGTTTATTCCCGTATTTTCAAATTTTCTTGCGATATACACAACCAGCCTTAAGTTTCGTTCAATGAGAATCGATCGGGCTGCTTTATCTCCATGCGGAAGTTTTTCAAGTAATACCTCTTCTTCTTCCTTGCTTAGCGGTGGCGGCAGTGCTTCACTTCCACCGATATAATAGATTTCGTCCGACTTTAAACCTAGTATAATTAACAGCTTATACCAATAGTACGATAAGCGAAGTTTAAATTGTTTCATCCAAATCCCCCTCGTAAAACTATTGTTTTCTAAATAAGCATCGTGAAAAGATTTCCTCTCATTAAGCCGATATTACTTTTTTAATACCATTAAGCATTTTTGGATGGACGATACATTGGAAAGTATCATCCGACGAGAGTTGCTGCATCGTAAAGGATACAAGGCCCCTTTTCACTAGGATGGTCTCATCATTTTGATAAATGGTGATTTTTTCAGGTTTTATCGCAATGACTAATTGATGTTCTTGTCCCATTACCTTAAAGGGAATAATGCGCATCCTATTTTCCCATTCAGGAGTAACAGGACGAGTTCCCATAATGACCTGCTCTGATTGCTGAGCAATCGTTCTAATCGTTTCCGGAAGTTTCTCAACAATTTTATTGACTGACACAAACATAACCGGCATTTTTGAAATGGGATCATACAACTGATTACCGCTGTCAACCAATCCTCTGAATTGATAAGTATTCCCTTCAATGGAAATATCAAGGGTAACTAGTTGATTATGCTGAATTTTTGCAACCTCCATTTTGTCAATGTTGCTTTTTGAAAAATGCCACGCTAACGGAAAACCGATAGTCACGAACAACCAGCTAATTGGATCCCCAAAACCTTTTACACTTGCAACAAACAACGAAGATGAGAGATTCATATCAAACTGAATAAAATAATGGACACATATTAAAGTCCCTCCGACCAGAAAGGTAATAAAATAAAAACACAAAAGCCCGTTGACAAAGGATTTAAACCTTTTATAACCAAAAGCTGTTAATACCATCAGAATTGAAAACAAGAGTTTGACAAAAGGATTCCCTGCATAGACAGTTAGCGGTGTAACCGACAATAAAATAATTAAAGAACCAATCATCCCCCCTGCAATTAATCTCCAATAGCGAAACTCCCTCTTCATGATGATAGCTGTTAAATACAAAAGGAGACTGTCAAACATAAAATTTAAGAGCCAGATGATATCCAAATAAACAGCCAAATGAGTCCCTCCCTGTTAAGAAATAAAATAGAAAATTAGAAATTGACCTCTTTGTTTAATAGACTTAATTACTTTTTCCAAAATGTAATGGTTTGGTTTCTATTAATCTGTTAGGAAAAAGTATATCGTATTGGATGTGATGAAGTGTGTCACTTTCTGAGCATAAAAAACCAATATTTTTCGCTGTTCCCTCCGTTTTTTGTCAATCAAAAAGGACTGAAAACTGGTATATTTTTGTAAGCCATGAATAATGCAAGAATACAAAACCAATTCACCCCTTGCAAAAGAAAGAAATGGGACAAGGAGCTACCTGTCACCCCAAAACAAAAAGAAGCTTGCACTGCAAGCTTCTTTTTGAAAAAAAACTATCTTCTTCTGTTTCTATTTCTTAAAAAGGTTGGGATATCTAGTGTATCTTCGCCTTGCTGTGGAATATTCGCTCTTGGTTGTTCAATTTGCGGTTCTTCCTTTTTAATCTCGCGTTTTGCAGATGGCTGTACAGGTTTTTGCGCTTGCCCAAATGAAGGTCTTATTGGTTTCGGCTGCGCAATTTCTTCAATAAACCCAGTCGCAATAACTGTTACAACAATTTCATCTTTTAAATTTTCATTAATGACAGAACCAAAGATCATGTTTACATCCTGATCTGACGCACTTGCTACTATATCCGCTGCTTCCTGTACTTCATACAAACTTAAGTTTGTACCTCCTGTAATGTTTAACAATACACCTTGTGCTCCGTCGATGGAAGTTTCAAGCAAGGGGGAAGAAATAGCTTTCTTTGCCGCTTCAGTAGCTCGATTTTCACCATTTGCAATTCCAATTCCCATTAGTGCTGAACCCTTATTTGACATAATCGTCTTTACATCGGCAAAGTCCAAGTTAATTAATCCCGGAACAGCGATTAAGTCTGAAATCCCCTGCACCCCTTGGCGCAGAACATTATCTGCTTCTCTAAACGCTTCAAGCATTGGAGTGCTTTTATCAACAATTTCTAATAAA
>CALGSR010000528.1 GCA_937902115.1 uncultured Bacillus sp.
TTTGCTCTTCTTTCTTTTTCGTTTCTTCCTGGCGTTTTTTCTCTTCTTCGGCTTTCTGCTTCTCTTCTGCCTCGCGTTTTTTCTCTGCCGCAAGCTGCTGATTTAAGACTTTCTCTACAGCCGACAAGTCAAATTTCTTTTCCGAGAATTCATTGTTTGACTTTGAGAAAACTTGCTGAAAGGCTTTAGTCACGGTTGAACCGCTGGAGCCGGTCATATAGTGATTTTCATCAGTTTTATCGTAACCTATCCAAATGGCGCCAACGATTTCCGGCGTGTAGCCAACAAACCAATGATCCTTTGCTCCATTCTGGATCGCAAATGGCAGCTGGGTTGAACCGGTCTTTCCGGCAATTTCCCAGCCCTTCACCTGTGCTTTCGTCCCGGTCCCTTCTTCGACAACCCCGCGCAACATAAAAGTGATTTTTTGCGCAATATCAGGGTTTGTTACTTTCACAGCGTTGTTATGCCATTTCCCAATCAATTCTCCGTCGGCATTTTCGATTTTCGAAATCGAATGGGCCTCGACTCTTAGTCCCTCATTTGGAAATACAGAATAGGCTTGAGCCATTTGTAATGGCGATACCCCTTCACTCATTCCGCCAAGAGCTAGAGAAAGGGTATAGTCATTTTCCGTTAACGAGATGCCAAAGCGTTTGACTGCATCTGTGCCAAGCTTCAGCCCCATTTTATCCAACAGCCATACCGGCGGGACATTATAGGAACGGATCATGGCCTCATACATCGTTGCCTCTCCACGGAACTTCCGGTCAAAATTCTGCGGCTCATAGCCGTCTATATTAAGCGGAGAGTCTTGCAAGCGGTCAAAAACTTCATAGCCTTCCTCCAATGCCGGTGTATAAACCGCCAACGGCTTCATCGTCGAGCCCGGCTGCCGTTTCAATTGCGTTGCGCGATTAAAGCCGCGAAATGTATGCTCGCCCCGTCCGCCAACTAAAGCGCTAATTCCGCCGTCTGTTGGGTTAATGAATACGGCACCTGCCTGCATAAGTTGGTCTCCACTTTTTGGAAACATCTCACCTTCTGCAAATACTTCCTCTACAGCCTGTTGGATGACGGGATTTAATTCTGTATATATTTTCAATCCGCCTGAAAGAACCTCATTTTCTGTCAAGTCGTATTTCTCAATCGCCTCTGCAATAATATGGTCAACATAATAAGGATACTTCCCTTTATAATCATCTAGCTTTCTGCCTTCTAAAACAATCGCCTGCTCCTCGGCATCCTTCCTTTCATCAGCTGAAATATAGCCTTCTTTTTCCATTAATGAGAGCACGAGATTTCGCCGTTCAATGGCTCGATCCATATCTTTAAAGGGGGACAAAACATTCGGTGCTTTTATCAGCCCGGCAATCATCGCCGATTCCCCAAGAGTTAAGTCTTTTGCCTCCTTGCCAAAGTAAGTTTGCGCCGCACGCTGAAGGCCCCAAGCACCTTCTCCAAGATAGATTTGATTTAAGTAGCGCTCGATAATTTCATCCTTCGAATAGGTTCGTTCAATTTTTTTCGTTAAAATCAGTTCCTTTGCCTTACGTGTGTATGTCCGTTCATGAGTTAAGAATACATTTTTCGCCAGTTGTTGCGTGATCGTGCTTCCGCCAGCGATAATTTCCCCGCTCGTCATGTTTTGAAAAAATGCCCGTGCAATTCCGAAGTAATTTATTCCATTATGTTTATAAAAAAGCTGGTCCTCTGTTGAAATAACCGCATGAATCATGTCCTCAGGTATCTGTTGGAACCCTACACCCTCGATTTTCGAACCCGTAATTTTGCTGGCGGTCTCACCATGCTTATCATAAATAATCGTTGGCTGCGGCACTGCTTGCTCCAGCTTACTGACATCACTCCGCCAAATAAAAATGTTCACGATGAGAAGACCTGCTAGAAACAATGCCCCGCAGATAGCTGCTATCTTCACCATCAGCCCTTTATCTTTTAAAGTATGCCAAAGCTTTTTTTTCGCTGATTTTCTTTGCTGCCTTCTTTCCATTCTTCCCACTGTTAATCCCACTTTCTCTTTTGTTCCTCAAATCATTCATTCGATAAAATCATCTATCATTCTATCATAATTATGAAGACTTTTAGATTAATACAAAAAAATAAACATCTACCATTTTGATAGATGCTTAAAACAGGAAACCCCTGCCGCAAGGGGATTACTCATTAATCTTTTGCTGATCAGCGCTTAAAACCTGGATCGCAATTGTACCTGGATAGGACTGATTAATTGGTTGATACTGCAAAAATTCATCGACTATGGTTTCAATTCGCTCACCAATTTCCTTTGCCTTTTCGTCTGTACTGTTGAGTGAGGTATTAACCATAATTGGAGTGGATTCATTGATCATCGTCACTGATGTTACCTGAAGGTCTTCTGTTTCC
>CALGSR010000529.1 GCA_937902115.1 uncultured Bacillus sp.
GTTTTTCCGGAGTTGCCGATATCTTTGCTGAATTGACCGTTATATCGCGAAAGTTGCCGTTATCTCATGAAAAGCGGCCGATATTCGGCGGGATTAATTGTATTCGTAAAATCCGCGTCCGGTTTTTTTACCGAGCCAGCCTGCTTTTACATATTTACGCAACAGCGGGCATGGGCGATATTTGTCCTCACCAAGTCCTTCATGAAGAATTTCCATAATTGATAAACAAGTGTCCAATCCAATGAAATCAGCCAATGTCAGCGGCCCCATCGGATGATTCATGCCAAGTTTCATCACCTCGTCAATGCCTTCTTTCGTAGCGATCCCTTCTTGAAGAGCAAAGATCGCTTCATTGATCATCGGCAGAAGAATGCGGTTTGCGACAAACCCCGGGGCATCATTGACTTCAACAGGCACTTTATTCAAGGTTTTCGCGACGGACTCAACGGTTTCGTACACCTCATCTGCTGTTGCTAGGCCGCGGATGATTTCCACAAGCTTCATGACAGGAACCGGGTTCATAAAGTGCATCCCAATTACTTTTTCCGGACGGTTCGTTACTGCTCCAATTTCTGTAATCGGCAGTGATGAAGTATTGCTGGCAAGAATTGTATGCGGCGGAGCGATTTCGTCCAGCTGCTTGAAAATGCTTGTCTTAATTTCCATATTCTCAACCGCGGCCTCGATAACAAGGTCAGCCTCGGCCGCGTCCGCTAGACTTGTAGAGAGGGTAATACGGGAAAGCGTTCCCTCCATGTCTTCAGCTGTGATTCTTTCTTTTGATACTTGGCGCTCTAGATTCTTACCGATGCCGGCCTTTCCGCGCTGTGCAAATTCTTCCTTTACATCATTTAAAATCACAGCAAAGCCTGCCTGTGCACAAACCTGAGCGATCCCGGAACCCATCTGTCCGGCACCGATGACCATAATTTTTTTCACTTCCATTTTGACTCCTCCATTCATTCATTAAGGCTCTTTTCTCATTACAGGCTGCCCCTATCGCTTTAACGCGGTAAGTAATTATAAGGGCTGTCCATTATTGCTCGATAGGAAAAACCCTTTATTGGGTTAAACCGTCCACCTTCCACTGCCTTTTTTCGAAAATCTGAAAGCATCCTTTTCCATATAACTTGCAGGACTGCCTTACGGTTTCGGAACTTCAATCATAATTGCATCGCCCTGACCGCCGCCGCTGCAGATGGCTGCAATTCCAATTCCGCCGCCGCGCCGCTGCAATTCATGCATCAGCGTTATGATCATTCTCGCCCCGCTCGCTCCTATCGGATGGCCAAGGGCAACCGCGCCGCCGTTAACATTGACCTTTTCTAAATCGATGCCAGCCACCTCGGCACTGAGCAGCGAAACAGCGGCAAAGGCTTCATTGATCTCGAATAAATCAATTTCTTCCACCTTGCGCCCTGTTTTCTTTAGAATCTCCCGAATCACTAAACCAGGTGTCTTAGGAAAATCCCTCGCCTCTACAGCCACCTCGGCATGAGCAAGAATCACAGCACAAGGCTTTATCCTTTCGCGGGCCGCTCTTTCCCCACTCATCACAACCAGTGCCCCTGCACCGTCATTGACACCTGGGGCATTACCGGCTGTAATCGTGCCATCACTGCTGAAAACAGGCTTTAACGCAGCAAGCCGTTCCAGTGTTGTGTCCTTACGCGGCGCCTCATCATGCTCCAGCAATACGGAATTTCCTTTGCGCTGTGGAATTTCCACGGGAATGATTTCTTCAGCAAAAGATCCACTTGCAATCGCCGTGACAGCTCTTTTGTGACTGCGAAGCGACCATTCATCCTGTCTTTCGCGGCTGATGCCCATCTCTTCTGCTGCTTGATTGCCATAGATGCCCATATGAACACCTGAAAAGCTGCAGCTCAACCCGTCATGAACCATTAAGTCGGTCACGACAGACTGCCCCATCCTAAGACCCCAGCGCGCATTCGCCAAGAGATAAGGAGCCTGGCTCATTGACTCCATCCCCCCGGCGACAATGATTTCCTCGTCACCGGAACGAATAATCTGATCTGCAAGCGTCACGCTCCGCATTCCTGATGCACAAACTTTGTTGATCGTTTCTGTCTTGATTTCCCATGGCAGCCCAGCTTTTCGCGCTGCCTGCCGTGATGGAATCTGCCCCTGGCCCCCCTGGAGAACACACCCCATGATCACCTCATCCACCATTTCCGGGGTTATCCCCGCTCTCCTCACTGCTTCTTTAATCGCGATAGCTCCCAAATCAGAGGCGGATAAATCTTTTAATCCGCCGCCAAATTTCCCAAAAGGGGTTCTTACCCCGCTTACGATCACCGTTCTTCCCATAAGGAATTTCCTCCTTTTTTCGAAATAGGTCTTCATCTATTCGGAAGCAAGTCAGTCATGATGGAATGAAGGTTTCATAGTGGTCCTGCACTCCGCCGCAATGATGCCAGGTTAAGCAAGAGGCGGAAATTCCTGTTTCTTAATCAGGCCGAGCGCAAGTTCAATGTGCAGGAAACTGAAAATCTACTTGTGCAAAAACTCCCTCGCTGCAGTCTTGTTGTGGGACCATTGAGTGTGTAACTTCTCCCTTTAATATTATTGTATGAGAAGGAATCATGGCCGATAATCACAGAAATTTTACAAAATATTTAGAATATAGGAGCGGCTCCGGGTGAACCTTTTATCGTTTGTTCACCCATTGGCCTGCTCCATTTCATTTCCTACGATATAGCTTTTTCGCCTATTACAGCTTTCTCTAATAATTCCGCAATGTCATAGGTCTTGACGCGGTCTTCTACTTCTTTTGCTTTCGTACCATCTGACAGCATCGTTAAACAATACGGACAGCCTGAACTGATAACGGTTGGCTGGACAGCTAAAGCCTGCTCCGTCCGCGCCACATTGATGCGGGTTCCAGTGTCTTCCTCCATCCACATCAAACCGCCGCCGGCGCCGCAGCACATACCATTTTCACGATTGCGCTCCATTTCCACAAGCTTGACACCAGGAATAGCCTTTAGAATTTCCCGTGGTGGATCATATACCTCATTGTAGCGTCCTAAATAGCAGGAATCATGGAACGTAATTGTTTCATTGACTGGATGTTGCGGTTTCAAGCGTCCTTCACGTACAAGGTCTGCCAACAGCTCGGTATGATGGTACACTTCCGCCTCGAGGCCGAAATCAGGGTACTCGTTTTTAAATGTGTTATAGGCGTGCGGGTCAATCGTGACGATTTTCTTCACGCCAGCTTTCTCA
>CALGSR010000530.1 GCA_937902115.1 uncultured Bacillus sp.
ACTATATAAGGCTTGTAATGATTAATGTTAGCGGGGTGTGTAGGGGTGTATTATGTGAAATTAGAAGCGCAAAAATTATTTGAACCGTTTTCTGATGAAGAATTTTATCAATTGCTTCGCGAACCTAATCCTAAGGTAAGTAGGGGAAATGATGGGTTGAACTATACAAAGGATACAGTCGTTAATCAGAAGAAAGATGGGATTTGAACAGGAAATTCAGATTTGAGACTGTTTATTCATCTTCCAGGCTCTGAGAGATAGTCTCTACAGAGCTTTTTTTTTGATCTGAATGCCAAGCACTTTAAGGGGTACCACCAACAAATTTGAAAACATACGTTACACAAATTTCGACATAGAAAATGCACGTTTTCTATACACTAAGACTGTCATAGATGTAACAAAACTTATGTTTTACTATTAACTGAACGTAGATAAAGAGATAAGTTATTGAACATTAAAGATGTGGAAAACCTCCATCTCAATAGATTAAACCCCATTTATACAAGGTTTTCCACCCATGGTTGTAAATCCGCATAATTCTGACGCTCCCCCTATAAGAAGGGCTCTGATAATATCAAGGTTTAATACAAAATATTCCATTCTATTTATTTAAACACACTAAAATCTTTCAGCACATTGTTTGTTTCTTCTTCCGTGAGCCCGATATACCGGAGAGTGATCGAAGGATGAGAATGATTTAAAATCCCCTGCAACATGGCTACATCCTTTGTTGCCTTGTAAAACCAGTAGCCAAATTTTTTTCGTAATGTATGATTGCCGACATGTTCCACTCCGGCAAAATCCGCCGCCGATCTCTAATCGGCTGCACATCTTTGATTTGATTCACCATGCTAAGACCCCTTTAAATCAACGATTTGAATGTACGATTTTAATTTGTGAATTCATTTTAAAAGGGAATTCGGACAAGTTCAATCAAATCAAGGAAACAAATGTATGAAAATATTTATTTTCATACATTTGTTTAAATTTCACGGAAAGTTGAAAAAGGAGCATGATTAATCATGCTCCTTTTTCTCTTCATTACATTCTTACACTAAATACATGACTAAAATAACCACTCCATGCTACCCATGCTTCTCTTGGTGTAGTATTCCATGTATCATGGACAATAAGGTGGCGAGACCACGTTGAATTAGTAGTATCATAGAACTCTTCATATCCAACACCTGTAACTGCATGAGTATTATAGAAAGGGTGATTTGATGTTACAATCCAAGTTGGTCTATCGGCATCTAATTCGCTTTTATGATAAGAAAATGTGGCTACTTCATCAATAGTCGGATAGTATCCTCTATCATTCATATATTTTGTTAAACCGTATTCCATATCATATGTCCATGTTCTACCATCGCTATCTGTATTCATGTAATAAGGCCTTGATAGTACTTCAATAAGATAGGAACCAGTTGTTGTATCTTGGACAAGACCGTTATATCCGTTATTATCCCAATATTTAATTATGTTAGCTCCTGATGTAGGAGCACACCCTTTATACCAAAGGTAATCAGGAACCTCAGGCTTGAGTTTATAACTATAATTAGAAATACCAGCAATAGTAACTTCAGAAGAAGCTGAGGAAATCTTATCCTTGTACTTTCCAATTCCTTCTTTTGTTAGTAATCCTTTGTTCTTTAAACTCTTCTTTTCAACAATTTTCTGTTTGTTTAAATCTTTAACTTTTAAATTCGCTGTTGTGCCTTCTGTTTTATTAGTATCCTCAACATTTTCATAATAAGACAGTGGAGCAACATAGATACCTTTACCATTCTTAACATCTTTATAAGGGTTAGAACCTTCTCTGGTAGATTCTAATACACCTGGAAATTCAGGGATTGCACTAACAATAATATAGCCTTGATCATCGCCCAAAGCATTTATAACTTGAAATAAATAAGAAGTTAGGTTGTTATCAAAATCATATAGTTTTATCGGTTTTTGAAGTGTTGCCCCCTTCCAACCCTCAAAGGAATTTTCGGATACTAAGTCAACATAAGCATCCGCGCTCTCTTGAGCCTTTGGAGCAGGGATAAATTTTTCTGCTGCAAGTGACATACTAGGGACGGTTAAGAATAACAACAATAAAAAGAGCAAACTTACTAGTTTTTTCATTACTTACCTCCATTTTTACATTTTATACCAATATATTATAATGTTTTTGTAAATGAAAATAGAGTATTTTGTCATATATTGGCATTTTTGGTAATTTAATAGAAAAATAGATAAAAAGGAGGGATTTTAAATGAAAAAAATTTTCTAATCATCCTGATTATCTCTGTATTACTTCAAGGTTTAAGTAAATATTTTGAGTAGAAGGAAAATACAATGTAGAGATTAAAAGGAGCGCGTTTGACGGTCTTTTTTGGTAAGAAAATATCTAACAAAGAGGAAAAAACAATAAATATTGTGAAAAACGTACATTAAACTAACTAGGCAATATCAAAATATAAAATTACCAATATTTACAATTTTTATATAGAAAACAACAACCAATAAATGGTAATATACTATTATAATATCATTAGGAGGCGTTTAATGTTGTACATATCAAAGGGATATTATTTTCTCATAACAGTTTTGTTGATCATTCTAGTCAGTGTACCATCTGTTATGGCAGCTAGTTCACATCCTTTTAGCGATGTTGGTGAAAGGTATGATGAAGCTATTGATGTGCTTTACAGTTCTAACGTAGTAAAAGGAATAAGTGCAAATGAATTTGGCGTGTACCAAAATATAAAAAGGGGGGATGCAGCGGTCATCCTTGCTAGAGTTTTGGAACTGGATACAGTGAATGCGCCGGAAGCGGGATTTAAAGATGTAAACAGTCGTATTAGTGGTCATGTTAATGCCCTTGTACAAGCCGGAATTATAAAGGGATTTAGTGAGACTGAATTTGCCCCGGATAATTATCTGACACGCGGACAAATGGCCAGTATTTTAGTAAATGCTTATGGTCTGCAAGAGCATATGAAACAAACTCCATTTACAGACTTATCAAAAAGTTTTAAGAGGGAAATTGAGGCGCTTTATGGAGCTGGAATTACAGGCGGAGTATCTGCTCATGAATATGGTACCAACTTGAATATCAAAAGAGGAGATTTCGCAGCATTACTCTATAAGACAATGAAATTCTCCGGGAAAGTGACCACTCCATCAGAGTTAGAAACAAAAACTCTTGTTGAATTTTATGAAAAAAATCTTGATGATGTAACCAAGCTAGTGATAAGAGATGGGAGTACAGGTGCACAAAAAACAGTTACAGAAAAGGGTGTTATTGAGGAATTCTTAGCTAAGATAAAGGATATAAAATTTATTCCAGAAAAAAACCAAGAAACTAAAGTTGGCTGGAGATATTCCATTACTCTTTTTCAAGATGAAGCAGAAACTCTTAAGTTTGAGCTAACAAACATTAAGGGAAATTATTATTATACAGAACCAGATATTCTACCAATTGTTGATGATTTTTATAAAAAGCTCAATGTTCCAGAGTAATAATATTCTTAACTACCTATTCCACAAGATCAAGTATCATTCGCATTGCTGTAGTTAACTGCTAAATGTATTTATATCACTAGTTGACCAGTTAAGCGGATTTTAGGAATACAAAATAAGCTGCAATTTAAGGCCGTTTTGTGGGGTTTTCATTCAGTTCCATGGAAAAAAACTACCAATCTATAACTTAAACGCTAAAATAAGCCGATCTGAGAAGCCTGACAGTTATTGTTCAGGCTCTTTAAATGTTAATCATTCAGCCAATCTTGAACTACTCACCGCTTATCGAACTGACGGTCTGATTGAAGCGGGAGTATTCTGTCGGAAATCCGATAAAATGGCAATTTGGGATCTGTTTGTTTGCTAGAAAGATCCCCCAAATGCTGTTCGCAGCATTTGGGGTACAGACAACAACCGAGGTTTGCTGGTTGGCCCCCATTAACAAAATAGTTCAAATTAGTATTTTTCAAAAATTGGTTAGGTGAAACAGGGAGCCGTAGATGTTTGCCTAGAGGAAGCAGGCATTAGTTAATATGTTAAATGGGGCCAAAAAATCTAATTGACGAGGACTTTATAAAGAATGTTAAGAGAATTCTTATTAATGAATCATTTACATATTTTTAAACTCAAAAAGCTTGTTAATCTCTTTTTTTCATATTATTGTGAAACCATTAACATGTTTATTCGTAAAATGACAATATAATTAAAAAATGAATGGAGAGATTATGATGATAAAATCAATTACAGAACTCTTAGGAATTAACTATCCAATCTTTCAAGGCGGGATGGCTCATATTGCATTGGCCCCATTAGTCGCGGCGGTAGGGAATGCAGGGGGAATTGGTTTTATCGCATCAGGCGGAATGTCTGCAGATGAACTGCGTGCAGAAATCGCTACAGCAAGAAAATTAACTGATAAACCATTTGGGGTAAATGTCATGCTCATGAGTCCGAATGTTCCTGAAATCATTGATGTGATTTGTGAAGCAGGGATTACGGCGATTACAACAGGTGCAGGTACACCGAAAAACTATATGGAGCAATTAAAAGCACATCATATTAAAGTTTTTCCAGTAGTTCCTTCGGTTAAATTAGCAAGGAAAATGGAAGCTCTTGGTGTAGATGGGGTTGTTGTAGAAGGAACAGAAGCCGGCGGTCATGTTGGGGTAACAACGACGATGACACTTGTTCCGCAAGTAGTTGATGCTGTGAACATTCCGGTAATTGCTGCTGGCGGGATTGCTGATGGACGCGGAATGGCTGCTGCATTTGCACTAGGTGCAGTCGGGGTGCAAATGGGAACGGTATTTTTGGCGACGGAAGAATGTCCCGTCCATGAAAACCTTAAACAAGCTCTGATCGAAGCAAATGATGAAGCAACAACAGTGACCGGCCGTTCTTTAGGTGCTCCCGTTCGAAGTATCAAAAATGCGATGATTGAAAAATACATAGAAATGGAAAAAAGAGATGCCACAAGAGATGAACTAGAAGAATTAGCCTTAGGTTCATTGCGTAAAGCAGTTGCTGAGGGGAATGTACAGGAAGGCACAGTCATGGCCGGGCAAATTAGCGGCATGATTCAGGAAGTGAAAACTTGTGAACAACTCATTCAAGATATTATCAAAGAGGCACAAGATGTTCTGCAACATTTATCAACAGTCAAACTAGAAAGAACAAAAACTTTAGTCTATTAAGGGACAGGGTTCCAGGTCGAGGCCACTGAAAAAGTTCAAAAAGAACAGCTAACAAGGGTGAATCGTTAGCTGT
>CALGSR010000531.1 GCA_937902115.1 uncultured Bacillus sp.
AAAAGAAAATATATTTATTATGGATGAAGAAAGGGCCAGTCAACAAGATATCCGCCCCTTAAATATTTTAATTTTAAACTTAATGCCGGAAAAAGAAAAAACCGAAGCCCATATCCTGCGACTCTTGGGGAATACCTCGTTACAGGTAAATATTCACTTTCTCAAAACAGCAACCTATCATTCAAAGCACACTAGCCCCTATCATTTGGAACAGTTTTATACGACTTTTAAAGAAATAAAAGAGAAGAAATTTGATGGGATGATTATTACTGGCGCGCCGGTAGAAAATATGCCGTTCGAGCAGGTTGAGTACTGGGAAGAGCTTGTCGAAATAATGGATTGGACGAAAACGAATGTAACATCAACTCTCCATATTTGCTGGGGAGCACAGGCTGCATTGTATCATCATTTTGGGGTTAAAAAATATGAACTTCCCAAAAAATGCTTTGGCATTTTCCCTCATATTGTAAATGATCGTTCTGAAAAATTACTTCGCGGATTCGATGATGTGTTTCTTGCTCCGCATTCAAGACATACTGATGTCATGATGAAGGAAATCGAAAAGTGCCAAGATTTAAAAGTGTTATCCTCATCAGATGAAGCAGGTGCGTTTATCATGTATGCCAATGGCGGCAGACAAATTATGGTTACCGGCCATCTGGAATATGAAGCACAAACACTGGCAGAGGAATACTGGCGTGATCACGAGAAAGGACTTGGTACCGAAATCCCGGTTAATTATTTTCCAGATGACGATCCGGAGAAACAGCCCTTAAACCGTTGGCGTTCCCACGCACATCTTATGTTTTCCAATTGGTTGAATTATTACGTATATCAACAAACCCCATTTGAATGGGATTAATGCATCAAATAAAGCTGTCTCTTTTTAGAGCAGCTTTTATTATTTTTTCAAAAGCTTAACATTTCCACATTGTCTCTTTAAATTCCCCTAACATTCGGATGTTATTCTGAGTCCTGAAGTGTTTTTCAATATGGAACCCTTTACTATTTCACAAGTTAAAAAGGAGGAAAAATTTGGATACTTCATCGCATATCATTATTGGCTTGGGGCTTGGCGCTTTAGCACAGGTCGATCCTGTTGTGAGCGGGAATGATACTTTAACACAAGCAATTCTGATTGGCTGTGTTGTCGGATCAAATGCCCCCGATTTTGACATTGTTTATAAATTAAAAGGAGAAGGCAGTTATTTAAAAAATCACCGTAGTTATTCTCATTCCCTTCCTATTTTACCATTATGGGCACTACTAATATTTGCAATTATCGCTCCCATTTTTCAAAATATTTCCTACCCTCATTTATTTATCTGGATTTTTATTGCAGTTGTTATTCATGTCATAACCGATCTATTAAATGTCCATGGCACACAGGTTCTATTGCCTTTTATGCGGGATTGGATATCATTTGACCTATTGCCTTTATTTGACCCATTGATCATCTTTTTCCATCTCATCGGCTTTTTTTGTCTCCTGTTTTGGGAACCAGGAACAGTTTTCTTGACTATTTATCTACTCCTCCTTCTGTATGTCTCTTTTCGTATTTTCTATCAATGGTGGATAAAATCGCAGTTAAAGGAACATTTTGTCCACGCACACTCCATCAAATTAATCCCGAAAGCTTCCTGCCTCACTTGGGATGTATTAATTGAAACGGAAGAGGATTTCTTGTTTGGTCAGTATTTTCTTCATTCGTTGCAGATTGAGCATTCTGTTTCGAAGAACATTGACTTTCCAGAGGTTGTTCAGATTTGTATCGACAATCAAACCGTAAACGATTTTCTTAAAAGTACGAATTATGCCTATCCTTTTGTTGAAAAAAGAAAGAGTGGCTATTGGTTATATTGGAAGGATTTGCGATTTCGTCATAAAAAATTATTCCCATTTCTTTCTATTATTTATATCTCTTCAGATGGTTCACAAATATATTCCACTTATACCGGCTGGATATATTCCCTAAAGCAATGGAGAAAAGTGATGAAAAGGTTAAAAGCAAATGGTTTGACGGAGAGAAAATCGATATAGTCGATAGATGACTTTTTTTGAAGGTTTTAGAGGCTTCTCTAAAGCCTTTTTTCTGTTTAGCAATAGGTTTATTTATTTTCTTGTACAATATTTATTTTGCTTTGCCGAGGAATATATTGAACGTGATCCATTGTATCGTAAATTAAGATGACATGAGGTGGTTATTCTGAAAAAAAGAGCCATTTTCACCGTCCCGATCAGTATTTTGCTTATCGCAGTTATTGCTGCTTCCTTTTTCTTAATGAATATTAAACCTGACACTTCAAAAATACCACAGGCAGAAAAACTATCGGAGTATTCCAAGCCAGCTGTTGTAAGAATTGTCGAATATGCGGTAATTGATTGGGATTTTTATGATTTCTTTAGTGATGTCGGAAATGAAGTGGACGCTATTTTAGCGCAAATGAATTATCAAACGTATGTCGGTGGATCAGGCTCGGGAGCGATTATCAGTTCAGATGGTTATATTGTTACGAATGCCCATGTTGTCGAAGGAACTCAGCTCAATGATGATGAACTGGCTACAAAGGGTTTGGAACAGATTGCTTGGACAGTTGCTGATTATTTTCAGGTAGATTATCAAACGGCTTATGAATATGTGTGGACCTATATGGGATACACCAATGTAACAAGGGTTTTAAAAGTAGTACTCCCAGGCGGTGAGGTTTTGGACGGCGAGGTGAAAAGTTACGGTGCCCCTGTAACACATGGAAAAGATGTTGCCGTTTTGAAAATTGAAGGGAGGGATTTACCAACTTTAAAGCTCGGCAACTCTGATATCGTTAAAAACCAAAATAATATTTGGGTTCTCGGTTATCCAGCCGCAGCGGAATCCGATCTTTTCTCAATCGATTCATTCCTCGAGTCATCGATGAATGCCGGTCAAGTATCATCTGCATCAAAAACACTTGAACAAGGTGCAAGTCCTGTTATACAAATCGATGCAGCAGCCACTCACGGCAACAGCGGCGGCCCGGTCATTAATGAGAAAGGAGAAATCATCGGTTTATTAACATTTCGCGGAGATACAGTCAACGGCCAAGAAGTACAAGGATTTAATTTTGCAGTGCCGGTCAATACAGTGAAGGAATTTGTAAATCAAGCAGGAGCCAAAAACACTAGCGGCCGAACGGATAAGCTTTACAAAGAAGGATTAGAATTATATTGGGGCGGTTATTATAAAAATGCACTGGAAAAGTTTGAAGCGGTGGCAAGAATTTATCCAGATCATTCCGAAGTCAAAAGTTATATTGCCGACTCACAGAATAAAATAGACGAGAGTAAGATTCTTTGGTCCGCCTATAAAACCCTGTTTTACTTGATCGATGGCGCATTAGCTCTGTTGATTGTCTTATTCATGCTTTATACTTTTGTATTAAAACCAAAAACAGCTGCTGTTGCGGCAGATTCCAGTGTTATTTCAGCACAAGACCCGATTAGTGACAAGAAAATAGAGGAAAATATGCCATTACAGCAGGAGAAAAAAGAAGAGTCAGCAGACGAAAATAGAAAAAAATGAATCGCTGTCAAAAGAGGCTGGCCATTCTAGGTCCAGCCTCTTTTGCCCCTGTCATTATTCAAACGGCTTGTGATTTTGTTGAATTTCTCTTAAGTCCTTAATCCGATTCTCATCTTCTTCAAAATATTGGACCAAATCAACAATTCGTTGGAGAGAATTCCGGCTTAAATGATGTTCGATCCCTTCCACATCATCATAAATATTCTCTTCCTTTACACCGATTACCCGAAGAAATTGCTCCAGCAATTCATGACGATCCGCCAAGCTTTTCCCAATTCTCTTTCCCTTTGATGTTAGAACAAGTCCCCTGTATTTTTCATAAATAAGATATTCATCTTTATCAAGCTTTTGAACCATCTTTGTTACAGAAGAGGGATGAACAGATAAGTTTTCAGCGATATCTGAAACACGGGCGTAGCCCTTTGCTTCAATTAATATGTATATTTGCTCTATGTAATCTTCCATACTCGGTGTTGGCATCTGTTTCCCCCCCTAAAAACACCATACTCAAATATAATACTCTTAACTTCATTTAAATATTACTATAGAAATTCTAAGGAAACAAGGCAATATCCTTGTTTGGGAAGGGCTGATATAGCAGAGCTGGTGAATCGTTATTCGCAAAATAAAAGAGTCTGTCTGTAAGAAGTAAAATTCAGTTAATGAATTTTATCCCGCGCAGATATCAGACTCTTAATCCTTTCAAAGAGGAAGATAAGGGAAGTTATTGTCGTTTCATGGTTGAGCCGGACTAGCTTGTTCTAATGTATCCTGAGATCCTTTATGTCCTATCCAGAAAAGATCCATATCCCCATCAAAAGGGAATAGCTTCTGTTTTTTTGCATCTTCACGATGGTTAATCATAATTTCCCCCATAATTTCATGCGTGGTTTTCCCTTCTGATTTAATTCCTAATTTTTCTGCTGTCTGTTTAATTTTCTTTTCTCTAATTTCACGGGCAATGACACGTAATTCCTTTCCTTCTATCACAATTCCATACTTTTTGGCATCCCTTAGAATCGCTGCCTCTTTTACCTCAGCAGCAAGCGTACGAATTTCCTTCCCTTCTGCTTCAATACCAAGCTCTTTAGCCTTCAGCTTGATGTGGGCCTTTCTCACCTCTTTTGCTAATACCTCCATTTCTTTTCCTTCTGTTGAAATTCCCAATTCTTTTGCCTTGTTTTTAATATGTACTTCTCTTACTGCTTTCGCCAAGGTATCGGTATTCTTCCCTTTCGTATCAATTCCTAATTCTTCTGCCTGTTTTTTAAGATAAACTGCTCTGATTTCCTTTGCAAGAGTTTTTGCATCCTTCCCCTCTGTGTCAATCCCCAGCTCTGCGGCACTTTCTTCGATTAACTTCTTATACTGGCTGAACTCACCTTTTTCAGCCTGCTCAGCCGGTTTTTCTTCTGCACTTGCTTCATTTGTTCCAAGGTCCGCACCCAGAAACATGAGTCCAGAGATAAGAAATACAGCGGGCCACCTTTTCATCGTTAAAACCTCCAATAATGAAATATCTGTTTACAGATGATAGCGTGCCCAAAAATGGTGAACAAATGATGTTTCTAATATAAAAAATTTCATTTTTTAAAAAAAGTCCGCAAAAAAAAGAAAACTGCCTGTAATGCAAGTAGGCAGTTTTTTATCA
Organism: uncultured Bacillus sp.; assembly: GCA_937902115.1. GTDB lineage: Bacteria > Bacillota > Bacilli > Bacillales > Cytobacillaceae > Bacillus_BD. The sequence continues at coordinate 5,211 of CALGSR010000531.1, forward strand.
CTTATTAGTTAAAAAGGAAAGCGAATGACAAATTTCGTTCCATTTCCTTTTTCACTACTAACGTTTATTTCCCCATGATGCAGCAAGACAAGCTGTTTAACAATGGAAAGCCCAAGGCCAAATTCACCGTAAGGATTGGTAGTCCGCGATAAATCGGCTTTATAAAAGCGGCGCCAAATATTTTCAACATCATCTGCCTCAATACCTATTCCGGTGTCTTCAATTTCAATAATTGTTCCATCCTCTCCTGCTTCTCCTCGTAAAAAGATGGTCCCATTTTCCGTAAACTGAATACTATTTTTTGTAATATTGATAAGAATCTGGATCAATCGATCGTAATCAGCGTATACTTTTACATCTTCTTCTACCGAAACAACGATTTGGTCATTCTTTTCAATGGCTAATATTTCAAGCTGGTCTTTGATAATTTCAAGAACTTCAACAAGATCAATTTCTGTTTTCATTAATTTCACTTGATTGGATCTAATTTTTTCATAATCCAGATTTTCATTTACCAGGCGGATCAGACGGTTTGTTTCTTTACTGATTAAGTGCATGCCCTTTTCTTTTTCCGCTTCAGGTATCATGTTATTTCTCAACCCTTTTATGACTCCGTTTATCGTTGTCAATGGGGTCCGCATCTCGTGAGATACATCTGCGATAAATTGCCTGCGTCTTTTTTCCAACCTCTCAATCTCTTCGTTTGAGTCTGATAATTTTTGCACCATATGATTGAAGTCTTTCGCTAATTCAGCAATTTCATCAAAGTCTGAAGAAGGAATTCTGACTGAATAATCTCCTGCTGATACGAGCGAAGTCGCCTCCCGCAGACGCTTAATCCGGTTCACGTGGAGACTAGCCAAAAACCAGCTTAACAGCATAGCAACCACAAGCGCAACCAGCACGGCATACCATAAGTAGCGGTTAATTTGTGAGATCATTTCCCTTGAACCGCTTACGGGAGAGGCAAGCAGCAGTCCACCGATGAATTCCCCGTTATGCATATAGGGAAGCAGTACAAAAGTAACGGCCTGGTCGAAACGTTTTAACTCTTGTTTGACTGTTACTGTCTGGCCATCTTGTATCTTTGCCCATTCCTCATCCATTAATAGGATGCGCCCATCTGTCGGGTAAACGATTCTTCTATTCTCATTAAAGATCATATATTGAATATTTCTACCGCTTAACACTTGGCTGTACCTATTTAATACTCCGTCTCCTCCGCCAGTCGTTCGTTCCAAATCACCGATGATATTTTCACCATAATCGATGAGTTCCTCGGCTTTATTTGTGTAAACAAGTGTTTCAACATAATGGACAAATAATAAACTTAATACTAAAAAGGCAACGATAATAATACTAATATGGCTGATGATTTGCTGATAAATGTAACGGACTTTCATTCAGGATTCCTCATCAAATTTATAACCGACACCCCAAACCGTGTGAAAAAATGATTGATTATCGAATTCCGTCTTTTTCCGCAGTCTTTTAATATGGACATCAACGGTTCGTTCATCCCCATAATATTCATAGCCCCATACCTGCTCAAGAAGCTGTTCCCGGGAAAAAACCTGTTTCGGATGCTGGATGAAATAATATAATATGTCGAATTCTTTAGGCGTTAAATTAGAAATTGGCTTTCCATTTAATAAGACTTCTCTCGTATCTTTATTGATTGTAAAATATTTTGTTTTCAAGACTCCTTTTTCCTCTTGGCTGCCCTTAATTGTCGTTTGAAAGCGGCGTGTAACGGCTTTGATCCGTGCCATTAATGCCAGCGGACTGAATGGTTTTGTTACATAATCATCTGCCCCCATTTCAAGCCCAAGTACTTGATCGGATTCACTGTCTTTTGCGGTCAACATAATAATCGGAACAGGATTTTTCGCTTCTCTTATTTTTCGGCAAATGGCTACACCGTCCATACTCGGCAGCATCCAATCAATAATAATCACATCCCATTCATGAGATACGCTTTGCTTGAACCCTTCAAGCCCGTCACTGACAAACTTTCCGTTTATTCCTTCCTTCATAAAAAACATTTCCAGCATGGAGGCTACACTTTCATTATCTTCTATTACTAAAACCTTCATTCTTATGACATCTCCTGATAAACATAGTCCATCTTTAGTTCTATGTTATCAGATTCACCACCAAAGATGAATGCATGAAATCGTTCACTCCCTATTATTCGAACGTGCTGCTTGTGCTTGTCAAAGTCAGTTCAATGTTCAATTTTTCATTGCCACGGTAGACTTCAAACTTAACTTTCTCCCCTGCTTCTAACTCTGTGTATAAATATTTTCTTAGTTGATCGGAGGTGGTTATTTTTGTATCATTAATGGCTGTAATGATATCCTGAACCTCCAAACCTGCTTTCGAAGCAGCGGAATTCGGATCCACACTTGTAACCATTGCTCCGCCTTTTATATTTTGCGGCAGTTCTTGCAAGTATCTTTGCGGAACTTCCTCCAAGTTTGCTAGGCCTACTCCAATATAGGGCCGTTCTACTTGTCCTGTTTCCATAATCTCATTGATAATGTCCACAACATCATTGCTTGGGATGGCGAAACCTAGTCCCTCTACATCGTCTTGCGCAATTTTTAAACTGTTTATCCCAATCACCTGACCCGCCTGATTGATTAGTGCTCCGCCGCTGTTTCCCGGATTAATCGCTGCATCCGTCTGGATTACATGTAAGTCCCAATTTCCAGCCGACGTCGGTACCGTTACAGTTCTATCGACCGCACTGATAATTCCTTGTGTAACGGTATTGGATAAATCAAGTCCAAGGGGATTCCCAATGGCCATAACTGTTTCCCCTGCTCTTAATTCACTTGAATCCCCGAAGGCTAAAACGGAGGCGGCATATTTCGCATCAATTTTTAACACAGCAAGGTCTGTTAACGCGTCTGCTCCAATCACCTCTGCCGTTGTCTTCTCTCCTCCGTGAATAGTGATTTCGAGTTCCTCTGCCCCTTCAATGACATGGTTATTCGTAACGATAAATGCACTGCCCTTGTCTATTTTAAATACTACACCGGTTCCAGTACCACTTTCGACTGGACCAGAAGTGTTACTGCGGAGACCGGGCCACCCAGTTCGTGTTTTCATATTAACAATGCCCACAATTCCTTTTGACGCTTCCTCCACTATGTCCGCAACAGATGAAGCCTCGGAATTTGCAGCGGTTTTTTGCACGATTACGGCACCAGACTGATTTCCTGCGTTTTCCATCTTTGAAATTTGCTCAGCCACTTGTTCTGTAAAGTAATCACTCTGCGGTAAAACTGCCATGGTCAGGACAGAGCCGACAAGCCCTCCGGCAACTGCCGTCATAACACTTTTGCTCCATGAACTTTTCTTCCTTTGCTGTCTTTTTGGTTCTTCTGGGATAACGATTTGTTCATTTAAATCACTCATAGCTTGCTCCTCCTAATATTATAGGTTTATTGTTGCTTCGATCCTGATTAGATGAATAGATTACCTTTATTTTACGGATGAAATATGAATAAATTATTAACAAACTTTTAAAAGAGCGGGAAAATGATTGAGACGAAAAAAAGGGACTGCTCTAGGCAATCCCTCGTTCAAAACGTTCATACACTTGATTATTCTATCTCGCCTGTCCAAGTTAGCATTCCGCCATCCATATTGGTCACTTTAAATCCTTGATTTTCTAAAAAGCTTCCGGCAAATGAGCTTCTGCTCCCAGAACGGCAAATAAGGACATATTCCTTATCCTTTTCTAATTCCCCCATACGCACCTGGATTTCTCCAAGCGGAATATGAACAACCCCTGGAATTTTCCCTTGTGCGACTTCCTCAGCCTCGCGGACATCAATTAAATTCAACTTCTCCCCGCTTTCTAGTTTTCCTTGAAGTTCTTCTGCTGTAATATGTTCCATCATATGTTCCCCCTGTTTTCCATCATTCCAATGTTCATTTATTTACTTTTCTAATTTTTCTATACTAAAATACCAATCATTGCAATAGAAAACAAGTACTTTGCTTAAAGAATTAAAAACCATTCATTTCCCTGTGTTTGCTGCACCATTTACTTTCTGCTGGTCTACCGGCTTCTTTTGATCTTGATTAGCAAATTCCATTTTCCAACTGAAATATTCATTTTCAGGATTTTTTTCATACCGCAACAACGCATCAAATTTATTCCCTTTTTTACTAGTCAATCCTTTTACTAAAACAACCCCGTTTTTTAACAATGTCTTTACCATGGTTTTCGTGGGCTTTTTCTTCATAGAAGCTAAGTATTTATCATTTTTCCAAATCACATACTTACAGCCATTCTTCCAATTGCTGCATCCATATCCTTTCTGTCCTTCAACAATTCCATGTCCACAAAGCGGACATTTCCCCAGCACTTCAGCGGATTTCTTCACTGATGCAACTTCATTAATGATGATATCTTTTTCATTCTTGATTGTTGCGACAGACTTTGATGTGAAATCAAAAATTAATTTCAAAAAGTTCTCTTTCGTAAACTTTTGTTTTTCAATATCAAACAGTGTTTTTTCCAGACGGCCGGTAAACTCTAAATCAAATAACTCTTTTATAGGAAAAGTTTCAACAAGCCTTTTTCCCAAATCGGTGCAAAGAAGGTTTTTATTCTGCATTTCAATGTAGCCGACATCTTTCAGCTTCTTAATGGTTTCGGCTCTTGTTGCCGGCGTTCCAATGCTAAACCCGCTCAAGATCGCAGCCATCATTTCTGCGCTCTCCTCTTCATCATGACCTTTTCCTGCGGTCTCCATTACCCTTAATAAGGTTTTCTCAGTATGATGCTTCGGAGGCTTTGTCGTATGTGAAGTTAGCTTGTGATCGATCACTGTTACTTCATCGTTAATCTTGACGAAAGGTAGAATCGTATCTTTCGATTCAATTTTCTCTACTTTTTTCCAACCTTCTACAAGCTGCACTTTGCCCTTTGAGTAAAATATTCCTTTGATATCTGGATGTTCAACTTTCGTCATCAATTTCGTTTCTTCATGTTCCGCAACAGGCATAAATTGCATAATGAAACGATTTTTAATCGCTGTATACACTTTTTCCTCGTCTATCGTTAAGGTTTTTGGAATTAAATAGGTGGGGATAATCGCACTGTGACTTTCCACTTTTGCATTATCAAACACACGCTTTAACTTAGTAAAATGGATTTCATTTTCATAGGACAGCCCTGTTTTCAAAGACGCCAGCACCTTTGCTGCTTTATCCACAAGACTTTCCTCTAATACGACACTAGCTGTACGCGGATAGGTGATAAATTTTTTCTCATAGAGGGACTGCGCCACTTTTAACACCTTATCCGATGTCCACCCTTTGTATTTACTCGTTATAAAACCTTGAAGATTTGATAGATTGAATAGATAAGGAGGATACTCTCTTTTTCGCTCTACTTGTTTATCTGCTATTCTAGCAGTCTGATTATTCAGGGCCTGCTCAACGATTTCAAGAATCTCCTTATCCTTAAATTTATCCTCCTCATTTTCCTGATAAGTTCCTTCGTATTGTTCCCCGTTCTCAGTCTGGAAAACAGCAGTCAATTTAAAATAGTTCTCTGGAACAAAAGTTTCTATTTCTTTATCCCGGTCATAAATAATTTTCAAGGTCGGCAAAAGCACGCGGCCAATGTTTAGCGCCTTTCCAGCACCCTTTTGATATTTTAACGTCGCCACGGATGTCAGGTTAATCCCAATCACCCAATCTGCCCATTGGCGGCTGATGCCGGCATCCAGCAGCGGTCTCATTTCTGTATTCGGCTTAATATTCTCCAGCCCTTTTAGCACTTCATCTGGTGTCCATTCATTCAGCAATAACCGATACACTTGTTTCCCGGTCTTTAGTTGATAAATAATCGTATCTCCAATAATTTGTCCTTCTCGATCAAAGTCGCATGCTGAAATGACCATATCGACATCATTTCGCTTAAACAGACTGTATATTATTTTTAACTGCTTTCTTGCCCCTGCATCCTCTTTTTCTCGATTACGGGGGTCACTTTTTACTTTATAGCGAAAACTGGATGGAATAAAAGGAAAATTCTCCATCCTCCATTTCCCCATTTTCTCATCATAGTCTTTCGCATCAAAGAGTTGCAGTAAATGACCGAAGGCCCATGTAATGATGTAACCATTTCCTTCATAAAAACCGTCATTCCTGCCTCTAATTTTTAATGCATCTGCAATATTTTTTGCAACGGATGGTTTTTCGGCTAATATTAATACGGATCCCATTTTGGAGTCACACTCCTTTACACTATGTTTTATAAAGTATAAGTCTTGATTGACTTTTTATAAAGTCAATCAAGACTTGGAACTTTAATAATCGTAATCATCTTCTTCCAATTTTTTATTCTTAGATTGAAACTTTACGATGTTGTCTTTTTTATCTTCCGTTGTAAGAATTCCTAATTCTATACGTTTACTAAATTCTTCAATATAAGCAGTTGGGTTTCCAAAAGTTTCAGTTAAAGCATGATTTATTACTTCCGATCCCGTACTACCTCTTTTCATTATCTTTCCTAACTCTTTTTCTGATCCTATAATATTATAAAATAGCCCGTCCAATAAGGCTTGTTGATTCTGAATTGTTTGTTCCAATACTAAAATATGCTCATCCTTGTTTCTAACTTGTCCTGATAAGCTATAGAATGTATCTTGGAGTTTATTAATTTTATTGACAAGTCTATCCAATAAATTATTATATGGAAGAAGATATTTAATTAAAGAACCTTTGTCTCCATAATGTTTTTCCACTACATCATGAATGTCAAAAATATCTAATTCCTCAGTTTCAGACAAGGAAATCGTTCTTTTCTTTACCAAATTGTATTCGTCAACTAAATGTTTTCCTTTTGTTTTCCACCATGTATATCCAGGATGAAAATCAACTTCTTTATTTTCGTACTTCGATTTAACGAATTCATAGATATCCTTGTATGTGATTTTAGATTTCGTGTTATGATCTTCGTCATATTCAACTATCAACTTCCTCAATGTTGTTTCTTTTTCAATATCATCTAAAATCCCTTTAGTGCCTAGTTTATTCATCATTTAGAACTCCTAACATAGTCCTTAATTTTGCAATTCGTTTAATGTCTAATTGAATTTCCTTTGATGTTGAGGTTAAGTCTTGTTTTGTCTTATTGTTTACATTTTCAAGATTATTAAATTGAAGTTTAAAAAGAGTCTGTATAAACTTAATTTTCCCTCTAGTTTCTTCATAAAGTAAATTTAAGTCAAACGCTATATGATTTCTATTTTTTTCTAATTCTTGATTGGTGATAGACCAATGTTCACAAAAATAACAACCCCTATGTTTCCAATTGAAACTAGGGCAGGGCATTGACTTTTCCATACAAGAGCCTAGATCCAATTTAATATATACCTCTTGTTCCTTACCATCTGTATTCTTTTTGATGTAATTTTTTTTGCTTTGATTTTCAAAAAAACGTTGGACATTTGTATGTGGAAATGAAATTTCATTTTCATGAAACGAGGTACTCATTGGATAATACTGACTGATTTCTTTCTCTATTTTTTGTATTTCAATATCCATCCAATTTTCCATATGATTGAAATAACTATATTGGATATCTTTAGTCATGTGCCCTGCTAGCCGTTGAATTTCAACTTTGTCATAACCTTGCATCATCATATTAATAATGGCGATATGTCTTAAATCACCAAGATTAACCATCGTATCTATTCTCCCATTTGCTGAATCAGTTATAAATGCCTCATTTGACCTCGTAGGGTAATTAAAACGATATTGTTTATTTACAGACATAATATTGATTTTAAACTTTTCGTGTATTATTTCTTTAAAAAAACTTGCAATTGTGTAATTAAAATCGTGATAGTTAAACATTGAGTTCTCATCGTACGTTTTTTTATCATTGCCGAAATAATGGAGATAAACTTTATGTGAAATCAGGTAATTCGAGAGGCCATACTGTTCTGATAGCTTTAGATAGTACTGAACTAGGTCGTACAATCCTATGGGGATTGGTAACGTATCGTACTCAATGTCAGTTCGATGCGTACCAATTCGATCATATTTCATTCTTGGAAAAGTTATATAGTAATTTCCATCCTTGAATGAAAAGCAACTTCTTTTAATATAACAGAACTCAACTACTCTCATTGGAATAATTGATGTTAAATCCCACCATAAAACGAGAGGGAAATATTTAAGTAATTCACTACTGTCTTTGTTCGTTGATTCTTCGTACCAACTGTCTAAACATTGTTTTATTGTTAAAATATCTTTAAAGGAAGGCAACTTCCTGTATTCTTTCTCCAATTTTATTTTAGATTTTAGCTCTTTTAAATCATTTATAAAATATACAAATATATCACGATTATAGAATTCTAAAAAGTCGACAAGGTCT
>CALGSR010000532.1 GCA_937902115.1 uncultured Bacillus sp.
ATTAATTCACCAACCTTAACTTTCTCCTTAAGCAGATTGGTAGCAATCGAGCGGCGAAGCATCTCATCAGATCCTTCAAAAATACGCCAAATTCTTGTTTCACGGTACCAGCGTTCAACTGGAGATTCTTTCGTATAACCAAGTCCTCCATGAATTTGTAAAACTCGGTCTACAACCCGGTTCATCATATTCGTTGCATACAACTTCGACATTGCAGACTGCTGACGGAATTGAGGGCTGTCATTTCCAGTCTTCCAAGAACCATCCTGTTCTGCCATCCAAGCAGCACGAAGAAAAATCCACCTTGCGGCTTCAATTTCAGTAGCAGAATCGGCGATCATCCACTGGATAGCCTGTCTATCAGCAAGTGGTTTCCCAAAGGTAACACGTTGATTCGACCATTCAATTGCCATATTCAACAGTCTTTCTGCTCCACCGATACACCAGGAAGGAATAACCCATCCACGATTATGATTAATAAACATCATCGCATATTTAAAACCGTCTCCCACTTCCCCTACTACATTTTCTTCTGGCACTCGGACATTATCAAAGATAAGTGTTGCTGGATCATGAAGCCCTCCACCCATGGTTGCGATAGGCTCAGATTTCCAGCCCATTTCCCGATCAACCAGAAAACAAGTAATCCCTCCATCTCTTCTTTTTTGTTTGTCCGTTACTGCAAATACAATGGCAAAATCAGCGTGATTCCCAAATGTGATAAAAATCTTTTCTCCATTAATGACCCATTCGTTTCCTTGTTTTACCGCAGTGGTATTCATACCCACCGGATCTGATCCTGAAGATGATTCGGTTAAGGCAAAGCAGCTTACCTTCTCCCCCTGAACAACCGGTACTAAATAGCTCTTCTTTTGTTCTTCATTCAAAGCATAAAGGATGTTTGTCGCATGTCCACCGAATTCAAATGGAACTAATGACCTTTTGATTTCCATATCAATTAATCCCGCCATGATTGGACCAAGGTTAGCTCCGCCGTATTCCTCGGGAGTGGTAATTCCCCAAAAGCCAAAATCCTTTGCTTTATACTGCAGGCTTTTTAGTTCCTCTTTGCTTATTCCAAGTCGTCCTTCTCGTTCATTTCGCAGCACTTGGTTTTCAAGCGGCATTAATTCTTTATCTACAAATTCACGTACAGTTTTTTGCACCATTTTTTGTTCATCCGTTAATCTAAAGTCCATATTTACCTTCTCCTTTTATGCGAATATTAAATTACCGGAATTTTTAGACTATTGCGATAATTTATATTTTTATATTACAATTAACTTTAAACTAAGTAAATCAGGTTTTTCCTAACATTCGTTAGGTTTTACCTAAGGAAAGAGGTTGATAGATATGCAAATTGAACAAATAGAATATATTGTCGAGGTAGCGCGAACTGGTTCTATCTCGGGCGCTGCCCAAAATATTCATGTTTCCTCAGCCACTATTAGCCAGTCTATATCCAATTTTGAAAAGAAATATGGGATAAAGATATTTAATCGTTCTAGATTAGGTACAAGTCCAACTGATCACGGTAAAATCATTATTGAAAAAGCACTTGAAATTAAAAGTAAATTACTCGAATTAGAGCTGGAGGCCAATTCACAAAACACTTCAAAGGATACTGAGTTAAAGCTGGTTGTAAGCCCAAGTGTTTTGCAATCCTTGGTACCAAAAGCTATCTCATTATTTAAAAAGACATTTCCTCATATCGTCCTAAAAGTTGCAGAAGAACAAAATGTTGTGGAAGAAATGCTGCATCATAATTCAGATATTGGCTTGTTTTTAATTGATGAAAACGAGTGGTTAAAGGCAGGAAAATTATATAAAAATGTCTTGTATTTTGATACCTTATTCCAAGGGAGAATCTATGTCTGTGTGAATAAAAATTCTCCAATTTCTTATAAAGACACTATTACTCCTGATGAATTATTAAACCAAACCTTTGTTATGTATCCGCTAACAAAACCAATATATGATGATATTTCCAGTCAATATGGAAAATTAAACGTTTTATACCAATCTACGAACATCGAAACGATAAAAAATTCGATTATTGAGGGAATTGGGATTAGTATACTTTCAGGATTTTCAGTTAGAAAC
>CALGSR010000533.1 GCA_937902115.1 uncultured Bacillus sp.
TTTTCTGCATTAAACCATTTAACTTTACCTTGTTCCATTATTGTTGCCTCCTCGTGTGACTCTCCACACATTGTGTTACTATCCTTGCTCAAATACCTTAGACGAAAAACAAAATCTACTTCAGTCTGAAAAAGAACAAAAATAATTCTTAATTAGAATAACAGATATATGAAGTAATTGCAAGAGCACGAGGCTAATCTTTATCAAATGTTATAGAAATAGCATGTAAAACCACGAGGGCTTACCCCGTGGAGAAGTCAAAGAAAGTTATCCTTAAACAAAAATTTGCACTTCTTTCCCATTTTACTATCAATGGTTGTTATAATGTTTTTAACAGGTCATTCAAAAATTAAGGGGGGTATTATGCGAAAGTTTTTCAGTTTATTCATCATTCTATTCATCTTTTGTCTCGCGATGCCGATGACAGGACTCGCAGCAAATACATTCAGAGATGTATCAAAAACCTACACATTTTATGAAGAAGTAGAGTACCTTTCTGGAAAACAGATTATTACAGGCTTTGAAGGCGGAATTTTCCGACCAGATCTTCAGGTTACTCGTGCAGAAGCGGCAATCATGATAGGACGGGCCCTTGGGTTAAACGGTGAACCTAAGAATACGAAGTTCAGTGATGTGACCGCTAATGTTACCGGTTCCGGTTATATTGCTTCAGCAATCGAAAAGGATATTCTATCAGGCTACTCCGATGGCACCTATCATCCACATGCAAATATTTCCCGTGGACAGATGGCGATAATCTTGGACAGGGCATTTAACTTAGAGGATTATCACATTTCTAATCCATTTAATGATATTTCCTCAAGTAAGGCGGCTTATCAATCGATATTAAACGCCTATGCTCTCGGGATAGCAAATGGATATTCTGATGGTACATACCATCCTGACGCAACTGTATCCCGCGGACATTTTTCTGCATTTTTGACACGTGCATTAGAGCCATCATTCAGAGGGGAACCAGGCTTCGCTATTGAATCTATTTCCGGGTGGAAACCAGGTTCATCGGTAGCAGAAGTTGACGTGGATCATGCATGGGTAGTCAAATTTAACGATGAACTTGACCGAACGGGGAGAAATATGAGCGATTTGCGTGATAATATTTATATTGTACGCGAACGGGATAATCAAAGATTAAGAATTTTGGATCCGAGTGTTAATTATGATGATCCGAAATTTGTCAGACTCCGGCTTGCTGGATTATACGATCCAAATGAGACTTACTATTTATATATCTCAAAAGAGCTGACATCAAAAATGGGCAACCCTTTAGCCGAAACTTTGAAACTTAAATTTCATACAAACAGTCCTGAATATAAGCTGAATAAGACGAGCGAACAGGATGGCATCAAATTGGAAGTAATGATTGACCAAACAGATGAAAAGGTATTCGCAAAGGTAAAAGCAACCAATGTGAGCAATGAACCCATTTCATATACTGGCAGCAGTGGCTGTGATAGAGGAATTGCAGCGGATTTATACAATGATACAAAGGACGGTCCTGTCAAAGTTGGAGGCAAATGGACTACCTCCTTGATGTGTACGCTAGCGATTGAATACTATAAACTCCAACCCGGCGCATCCATCGAAATACTAGAAGTATTATACTTGCCGAAAGAACCAGTAGATGGAGATATCTATGTAAAGGCGGTCTTTAAAGATTTATCGATCAGAGTGATCCTGTTTATAAACCAGTAGAAATGTCCATACCATTAGAGACTTTTGAAAAATAAAAGTGGGGACTCGTCCTCACTTTTTTTCGTTACTTCTGCAGTGATGGTTGTTTTTGTATCCTTTGTTTTTCTAAGACTCATTTCAACATAAAAATGGGCTCATTGATAAACAAGGTTTCGATGTGTTTCGTTACTAGAGCAACTGCCTTAACTCTTCAGTCATTTCCTCAACTAACTCGGGTCTTCCATGAAACTGTGCAGGAGTATTTTGAAATAACTCAATACACCATCTATGGCCCTTTTTCACGGAAACTAGCGTTTGATGGGCATTTACGGTAGGCTCAATATCTGTTTTTCCAGGTGGAATCATCCCGGCAATCGCGTGTAAAATGACTACATCACTCCCCAACGACCGTATCTCTTTCACTTTCGTTACAAAAGGAGCTGTCGGATGATTATCAAAAACGGGTAATAGATGTGAAAGAATCTCCTCTCGTCCAATTAACTTGCTTCCATCAAAGCCAATTTGGACTCCCTGTTCTGCAAATTGTTCAGCCATTCTCTTAGCATCGCGCTTATTCCACGCATCAATAAGTATGTGATAAAGATTTTGCACTTCATCATGAGATGAATAATTCATATGTTCAACCTCCTAGTGGGACAAGGAACCCGGTCCCTTGTCCCATCTTTCATTTGTGTGCGTAATGCATTCTTGTTCAGGATTGATTTTTATTTGCTGCCACTTTTCATCGCCAACTTTGCGAAATTGGGCTATTTCTCTATCGGTCCCATTTGTCAAAGTAAAAAATACAAATAAATAATTAGCCCCATCATTCCCGCGAAAATAAATATTTTTTATATAACCATTCCTTATCGTCGGATATCTTTTCTTTACCAACTTACACCATTCTCCATATTTTATTTCAACAATTGATTCCCCATCCTGATCCCATCCATGATAAGGGGCGCAAAGAAAATCCTCCCCTATCTGCTGCAAATCTGAAATTCGAAAACCTTCATTTCCCCGAACCAATTGTAAAAAGCCATAGGAATATCCAAAATACTCAGTATTTCTCCCTTCAAATCCTTCTATCGTTTCAATTTCATAAAAAAACTTTATGCCCTGTTTTTCATCAGGCACCTGGCATAGCTTGATTAAGCTTGTATGCCCTACCCCGGCAAATGAATCTAAATAGGTTTCATAGCTTATTTTCTGTTGAAACTCCTTCGTGAAAAAATTGTATGCAAGTGGAAACGGATTCGTAGCCTGACCGATCGTTCCACAACTTCGACCTCCCATAAATGCCGCTTCACGGAGAACGCTGAAATAGTTAATGACCGTATCTTCAGGAGTCCTCGTTAGTTCGAGCGGAACATTGATTTGGTCAAACGTTTTTCCATCATACGGTTGGAAAAAGGTCCATTTAGCGAATCTTAAATTCAACGCCGGTAAACAGGATGGTCGAAAAAATCTTTGATGAGATGAAACTGAGTCCACTTGATTCCGATAAAACACATTCATCACCCCATTTACAATTTATGGGCAGCCGCGGGATATGTGAACACCAGTTTCTTCATGAAAGTGGGACAAGGAACCTGGTCCCTTGTCCCATGAGGTTATTTGGTTTCTGTTGTGAAAAATGCTCCAGTTCCGAAATCATCATATTCGATTAATACATCTTGTCCAACTGGAACTAGAACAGCTTCGTTTCCTGTTACACTTCCGCCGTTATATACATCAGTATTGCCGAACTCGCTTGGAACAACAACTGAAATTTCTTGAGGAACAGGACTTCCATTCAGATCAAATACATGAAAACTGGGTGATACATAATGGGCGATGTCAGGATTATTAATTTTTACCCCTAATGTTGCAGTAAACATGAGCCATTCATATCCTTCGGGTGCTGCTTCATTATATGAATTTTCCGCCGCTAACTTTGAATATGCTTCTTCCCCTCTAATAATATTGTTGATTTTAATGTCAAATTGACCATCTGCTTGTTCGTCTGAATCACCGCTATAAACGGTTGATTTTATCGATACAGATGTATCAACTGGAGCGGGATTCGAACGTTTCCCTAAAACCGATTTTTGTTTTTCTTCATTATTCTCATTGCTATCCGACGTTTCTTCTTTTCCCTTTTTATCTGTAGAATGAGCTTCCCCTGCATCTATATCGGATTCCTCCACGACTTCACCATCGCCGCATGCAACTAAAACAAGGGCGCAAAAAATGCCTATTAAGAGCAATTTATATGAGCTAATATTTTTCATATCGGACCTCCACAAAAAATCTAATTTAAAATATCATTTCGTTAGTGAGTGATAATATTCAATTTATTGCATAACGCACGGTTTTTACTCTGTTGATTCTTCTGTTTCACCCATCTCTTCAAATGCATCGGGATAAATTACTTCATCGAATACCTCTTGAGTCGCTTCATCTTTCACCAAAATCTTTACTTGATAATCATCTGTACCCTTCCCATTAAAGGCATGATACATGGAACTTTGTATCCCTATCCCTAATAAAGCAAATCCATCAAAGCTATTTTCAAAAACAGCCTTATCCACCGTTATTGTAAACTCTGTAAAAGATTTATTATGAGAAGCGTCTTTGATGGATGGATAATCTTCGCTGTTTTTTAATTCCTCCGTGTATTCTGTGATCGATGTTCCCATTTCTGCCATCATTTTTTTATGTTCTGCTTTTGACATGATATATGTGATGGTACCATCATCATTTTGTTTGACTTCCTTCACACCATCTTTTTTAGCTTCGGCAATCACTTCATCCATATCGGATCCTTCAAAAAAAGCTGCCGGCAATGTCACTTCGACATTTAATAATCCTTTGTCAACACTGAGTCCTTGTTCCTCCGTTTCTTCTTCCTTTTCTTCTGTATTTTTTTCACTTTTACTGTCATTATCAGCTGTGTCATTCCCTGAACAAGCAGCAAGGAAAGCTGCCATGAGGAAAAATAGCATATAAGTTAATTTTTTCATAAAAAATTCCTCCACAATGATGATGTTTCTCCTTATTTTCCACACACCTTTCATATTAAATACGAAAAAAAGATGGAAAATAAAGATGACGGCCATCACAGAAAGTGGGACAAGGAACCCGGTCCCTTGTCCCACTTCTGCCTAACTCATGCTATAATATACTATTGTAATCAAAATTAATTAGATGGAAATATCAGGAAGGATGACGCAAATGAATTCTTCTCCTATAGATAGAGATCGAACAGTGCGGCTTTTTACTTATTTAAAAGAACTTTCATTACTGAAAGTTCCATTAATACAAGACATACAAAATTACGAGGATTATATTTTCCTCCACGAAATTCCAAACGTATCCGGATGCACTTCTCCGTTAAATTCCAAGGTGAATGATACGTGGATTCAAATAAAGAAACCTGTACCACCGGCATTTCCAGCGGTTCCTAAACAGCTAAAAAGCTGGCTATCTCCTTCATTCCAGGTTGAGAATCCAAAAACAGAACCGGTACTGCTAGAGAAAACTGCAAATCCAAACTACGATGAAAAGAAAGAGAAATCGGAAACCAATCAACCCGAATTACGGTTGAGCAATTTTCCTCAGCTTCTGCATGCCTTTGAAGAATACAAGTCTGAAAAATGGATGCTTTGGCAAGAGTATTATTTACGCTTTGAACGCGTTCAAAACGTGTACACGCATTTTTTCACCATCTATCAAAAACAGAAAAAATTAGGTGAGCAATATGAACTGCTTATCGGAATGGGGCTATTCCATTGGAAAACGCCCGATGAACAATCAATCCACCGCCATATTTTAACAATTCCATGTGCTTTTCAGTTTGATGCGGACAATGGAATCATTCGGATTGTCCCTTCAGCAGACGGCAGCAAGCCTGAATTAGAGCAAGATATGCTGGAATTGGAAATGCGGCTCGATCATAAAGCACTCAAGCCTATTTTCGAATTGCTCGATGAACTGCAAATCGATGTGTGGAATAAGGTACTCATTGATGCTATCTGCCGCTCGTTTGCTCATTCATTAGCGGCAACAGGCATATATAAAGAAGATGAACTGAAAAACAAACGCGAAGCTACAGGCAAACCTGAAGTTCTATACAGCCCTGCTCTCATTCTGCAACGATTATTGAACACACAAAGGAGCCTGAATTCCAAACCCCACTAGGGATCAAACGGATTTTTGAAGAATTGGATGACTATCAACAATTGGATGAAACTCAAGGCAATAGTGAGGCACAGACGGATGCGACTATTTTCTTCCCGCTTGAAGCCAATGAAGAACAAAAGAGAATCATTGAAAATATTAACACGCGGCATGGTGTACTCGTACAAGGCCCTCCCGGAACTGGGAAAAGCCATACGATTGCCAATTTAATTTCTCATTTGCTCGCTTCAGGAAAAAGAGTGCTGATCACGAGCGAAACAGCGAGAGCCTTAAATGTATTAAAAGCGAAGATTCCATCTGAACTGCAGAACCTGTGCGTAAGCCTGCTCGGTGATGACGTGAAATCTTTCAAGGATTTAGAAAAAGTCGTGCAATATATTTCAAATCAAAAAGATACATGCCTGCCAGAAGAAATGGCGGATGAAATTACCAGGCTTTCAGAAAAGCTGGAGAAAATGCAGACAGAGAAGGGCTCCATTATGCAACAACTGGTGGATCTTAGGGAAAAAGAAACATTCCAGCATCGCTTCATTGATGGTACATACAGCGGGACCGCCCAAACGATCGCCCAAACGATCCAGCAACAGCGACCAAAATATCAATGGCTGCAAGATTCGGTTGAACTGGAGATAAAAAATCCATTATCAAATGAAGAAGCCCTTGAACTGCTCGAATTGCTTCATGAACTACATCGCAATGTCGAGCCGGAATTCAATGGTGCCATTCCGCCAAGCGAAATCCTCTGGGAGGAAGCAAAATTCAAAGAACGCTCCGAACAGGAAGCGGCGATTAAAAATGAGTTAGCCAAATATGAAAAGCCAAAAGCGGATGTAAAAGCTCTGCTTACAAAGCTTCCATTTGAAAAACGAGAAAGATTGCATCATCTCTTGCAAGATTTATTTAACGCCTTACGCGAAATGAGAAGAAATCATGAAGCTTGGCATACAACCGCTTTACAGGACTTACTGCACAATAAGTTCAGTTTTTGGGAAGAACTGCACCTACAGATTACTGATACCATTGAAAGGGTCCAGGAATTGGTGGCGAAGCATCATTTATCAAGCTTTACCGGATATGGAGACGTTCCACTACAGCAATTGTATGAAGACACGATACAGCTTCAGCTGCATTTAAAAGAAAACAAAGGTTTCGGCATCTCCCTCTTACGGCCTAAAGCTATAAAAGATGCCTGGTATATTGTCAAGGATGTGCGGATGAACGGACGGAAATGTGATGCGCTTGAACCCATCAGCCTTTTGAAGGAAATCCTGAAAACGGAACTGCTGATTAGGCAAATGAGGCAAATAATTCAAGAGCAATTGAATGTGGACTTCCAATTAGTCCAATCACGCTCGTTAAATTTAGCTAAAATGAAAGATATTTTAGAACCTTTTAATGCGCTCATGAACATCAAGCCAATCTTGGAGCAGCTCAGAAGCGAATTTGCTGATACACCGAATCTGTTTGAAACAGCATTCGATAAACAGCAGATCACATCCCTACTGCATGCTTTACAATCGATCGCTTTAACAAATAGATTGCAAGAGATCGAGACTAGTTTTGTTGAACTGGAAGGAAAAATAGAGCAAGCCGTACAAGGAGAGAAGCAACACCCTCTCACTTTGCAAATCTTAGAGGCAATCAAAACGAGAAAGATGGATAGCTATCGTGATAGTAAGCCGAAGCTATCCCAGCTTAATGAATATCGGACAAAAAGCAATCGCTGTTCTGAACTGCAGCAGCGTTTACAGGCCTCTCTCCCTAGATTGTATGAAGAATTCATGCCATCTTACTCGGATCCGAAATGGCGGGAGCGCTTGGAACAACTGGAAGAGGCGTTCGCTTGGGCAAAGGTCAATACTTGGCTAATGGGCTTCCTCAATGCGGATGAGGAGAAACTTTCTGTTCAATTCAATGAATTGGATC
Source organism: uncultured Bacillus sp. (assembly GCA_937902115.1). Lineage (GTDB taxonomy): Bacteria > Bacillota > Bacilli > Bacillales > Cytobacillaceae > Bacillus_BD. The sequence goes on from CALGSR010000533.1 coordinate 7,801, forward strand.
GACAACTTAAAATGCTGATTACCGAGTTAGGCGCCCATAAGGCGTGGCATTCTACTTTAAGCAATATGACTGAAGTGCAGCGCCAGCACCTCCTTGCCTGGACAACATCAATGAAAAAAGGCGGAAAAGGCACGGGGAAAAATGCACGAACCCATTTACAAGATGCACAAAAACATATGTCCCAATGCCGCGATGCGATTCCGGCATGGATTATGCCGTTATATCGCATTTTCGATACTTTTGATGTACAGCCGAATCTTTTTGATGTCGTCATTATTGATGAAGCAAGCCAATCCGGCCCTGATGCAGTTATTTTACAATACATCGCCAAGAAGTTAATCGTTGTTGGAGATGATAAGCAAATTAGCCCGGAATATATCGGCATCAAACGGGAAGATGTCCACCACTTACGGAGACAGTATTTGTACGACTTCAATCTGGCGGATATGCTTGATATTGAAAGCTCCTTCTTCGATCTTTCCAATGTATTATTTGGCGGCCGGATTACACTGCGGGAGCATTTCAGATGTATGCCGGAAATCATCGGCTTCTCGAACAAAATCAGTTATGCGAACACACCATTAGTTCCATTAAGAAACTATACGCCGAATCGCCTTGAGCCTATCCGGACCGTTCATATTGCAGATGGAGTAAGAACAGGCTTGGGCTCGAAGGTGGTCAATAAACCTGAAGCGGAAGCGTTGGTCGCCCAGATTCAGGCTTGTGTGAATAACCCGTTATATGAAGGAAAATCGATGGGCGTCATCTCTTTGCAGGCGGAAGGCCAAGCGCAGCTAATTGAACGCTTGCTAGTCGCGAAAATAGGCCCGACAGAGTTTGAGAAGAGAAATCTTATTTGCGGCGATGCCTATGCCTTCCAGGGTGATGAGCGGGATATTATGTTTATCAGCATGGTCGCCGCTCCTGGAAGTACGGCAATAAGAGCCTTGACGACAGAAAAGGATAAACGGCGCTTTAACGTTGCCGTTAGTCGGGCGAAGGATCAGCTTTGGCTTTTCCACACCCCTACTGTCGATGATTTGAAAAATAAAGACGACCTGCGGTATCAGCTTCTCTCTTATTGTGAGAATCCGGCAAAGGAAATTCTCCAATCAGACCGCACGCGCTGTGAAAATGAATTTGAATGTGAAATTTTCGATCAAATCACCGAAAGAGGCTATAAAGTGATGTCCCAGCATAATGTCGCCGGCTTCCGCATTGATTTAATCGTAGAAGGAGAAAAAGGACGCTTAGCAATTGAAT